>CANRDG010000035.1 GCA_947629275.1 uncultured Clostridia bacterium
TCTTCAGGAAGCATGGTAGACGCGCCATGCATGATAAGCTCTGTATACACGCCTGTTGAAGGGCAGGAACGCGTTGTGAAATTCTCGTACACCATCATATAGAAGCTGTTGCGCGAAAGATTGCTCATTATGACAAGCGGATAGCACATAAATACCGCGTCTAGCAGCAATTGAGTTGCGCTGGCGGCAGGCTGGGTAACGAGTATATCCTCGGGCTGTTCGTCAGGCTCATGGTTTTCGAGAATTTCGGCATATTCGCTTTCGGTGACGGGCTTTGAAAAATAGTAACCCTGTATCGTTTCGCAGCCGCAGGTACGCAGAAAGCCAAGCTGTTCTTTTGTCTCAACGCCCTCTGCAACGGTTGAAAGCTTTAGCCTTTGCGCAAAGCTGAAAATACTTTCCAAAACTATACGTTCCTTTTCGTTTTCGCAGTTGCCGCTAAGAAGCGATTTATCAATTTTCAAAACGTTTGCAGGCACATCTTTTACGAAAGTGAGCGACGAAAGACCGCTGCCGAAATCGTCTATAGCAACAGAGAAATTGTCTTTTCTTATATCGTCTATGAACTGAATTATATTTGTGCCGTCAACAAGCGCAGATTCGGTTATTTCAACTTCAATAAGCTTGCGCGGAACGCCATAGCTGTCAACGACCTCGCAGAGATGTTTTACAAAGTTCGGTTCTTTGGTATGATATCTTGAAAAGTTGACGGAAACGGTAACATTTTTTGCGCCACGCTTTATCTCGCGGCTCAAAAAAGCGCAGACTTCATCAAGTATGTACCAGTCAAGCTTTGTGATAAGCATACTTTTTTCAAGAAGCGGTATGAACTGATACGGCGGTATGACGCTGCCGTCCTCGTCTATCCACCGTGCGAGAGCCTCCGCACCGTTTATATGACCAGTTACCGCATCATATTTTGGCTGATAGTAAGACACTATTTTCTTGTCTGCAATTGCTCCGTCAAGCAGGGCGTTTATATTATCTTCGGTAAAAACTGTTTTCATAGTAATTCCTCCAAAAATATCATTATCAGAAATATAGACCTTCTTCAGATTCGTGCTTCATAGGGCGGTTCATAAGGTGACCCAAAGCATCTTTGGGCGGCATATTTTCAAAAAGTATCATATAAAGCTGCTCGATGATGGGAGCATCTACACCGAGCTTTTTTGCAAGAGGATATGCGTTTCTTGTGCAGTAATAGCCCTCAACAGTACCGGTGCGGCGGATAGCTTCTTCTGCCTTTACCCCCTGCCCTATCAGTATGCCTGCACGCCTGTTGCGGCTGTGCATACTTGTGCAGGTAACTATAAGGTCGCCAAGACCCGTAAGACCCGAAAAAGTTTCCTCGTGAGCTCCCATAGCAACGCCTATACGCGCTATCTCTGTAAGTCCTCTTGTCATAAGCGCGGCTTTTGTATTGTCGCCGAAGCCCATGCCGTCAACTATCCCTGCGGCAAGCGCTATTGAATTTTTAAGAGAGCCGCCGACTTCGCAGCCTATGACGTCGGAATTTGTATATATTCTAAGCGTTGAGTTGCTGAGTTCATCTTGTACATAGTAAGCATAATTAAGATCATCGCAGGCGGCAACTACCGTTGTAGGTGTGCCGTTTGCTATTTCTTCGGCATGAGAAGGGCCTGAAAGCACCACTGTTTTATTTGGCAAAATGCTCGTTATAACTTCCGACATACGCCGCATAGTGCCGTCCTCAAAGCCTTTTGAAGTGCTGACGACGACGGCTTTTTCGTTTATATACGGTTTTGCGGTATTGCACACCTCTGCTACAAAGCGCGTTGGTATGCCGATTATGACTATATCTGCATTTTGGGCGCAGGAAATATCTGTAGTAAGCGAAACGGCTTCGGGAAGTATCGCTCCGGGCAGCTTTGAACGCAGTTCACCGGTTCTTTTAAGGGTATCTATCTCGTCCTGAAACTTAGACCACACAGTCACGTTATGACCCATTTTTTCGCACATTATCGCAAGCGAGAGACCAAATCCTCCGCTGCCGAGTATAGTTATATCTGCCATAAAAACACCTCCGAAAAGTTGTCAGCTTTTTTTACTTTTAAAGCTGAGTTTGTTTTCCGTGCCGTTCTCAAGTCTTACAATATTGCTCTTATGTTTTAATACTACAATTATTGCGACCGCCAAGGCAATAATAGCGTTCTGCCACGGTTTTTCATAGCCCCTTAGGGTCTGCAAGATTATAGTGCATACGGGGAAAGAAGAAACGGCTATTATAGATGCAAGCGAAACATACCTGCTTATGCTAACAACTATTATGAATATAGCTACCGCTACACCGCAGGTAAGGGGGTCGACGGCTATCATGGTAGTAGCGGTGAGAAGCACGCCCTTTCCGCCTCTGAATCCGTAATAACAAGGAAATATATGCCCCAGTATTACAAACAGGCAGGAAAGATAATTTACAAACAGCGGATTTGAAAGCAGCTCAACACTGAAATGCCCTGCCACCAGCCGACAGATAAGCACTGCCGCTATGCCTTTTATAAGGTCTACTACCAGTGTGAGCGCGGCGGTTGGTTTGCCGAAAGTTCTCAAAACGTTTGTAAGACCTGCATTACCGCTGCCATAGTCGCGTATATCCTTGCGATGAATTATCTTACAAATGACTATCGAGGTATTTATGCTGCCGAAAAGATACGAAAAAAGCACTGTAAATATCCAAACAAAAGCTTCCATAATAATATTCCCCAAATTATTTTACATCGTTGGTATCGCGTTCTCTTACTTTCATAACGATAGGCGTTTCGTTAAGCGAGAACGTTTCGCGTATCTGATTTTCAAGATACCTTTGGTACGAAAAATGGAACAGATCCTTGCGGTTTACAAAAACCACAAATGTAGGCGGTCTGGTTGATGCCTGGGTCATATAGTATATTTTAAGCCTTCTGCCCTTATCTGAGGGCGGCTGCACGCGCGATGTTGCATATGCCAGAACATCATTCAGCTTGCCCGTTGAGATACGCATTGAATTTTGCGCGAATGTGCGGTCTATAAGGTCAAATAGCTTATCCAGCCGCTGACCTGTTTTTGCCGATATGAACACAAACGGCACATACTGCATAAAGCCGAAATCTTCTTTTAGGTCGGAAAGCATTTCATTCATGGTGTTGGTATCTTTCTCGACTGCATCCCATTTGTTTACAGCTACCACGCAGGCTTTTCCTTTTTCGTGGGCATAGCCTGCAACTTTTGAATCCTGCTCGGTAAAACCTTCGGTGGCATCTATGACAATTACGGCAACGTCTGCTCTGTCAACTGCCATATGTGCGCGCAGAACGCTATATTTTTCGACATTTTCGAGGATCTTTGACTTTCTGCGTATTCCTGCGGTATCTATAAACATATACTTGCCGCGCTCGGTCTCTATCACGGTATCGGTAGCATCGCGAGTAGTACCAGCAATATCGGAAACTATGGCTCTTTCCTCGCCGCATATTTTATTTATAAGCGAAGATTTGCCGACGTTCGGTTTGCCTATAACTGCAACTTTTATAACGTCGTCGTCCTCGTCGTCCTGCTTATCTTCGGGAAGATGCTCAAAAACGGCATCTAAAAGGTCGCCCGTACCGTGACCGTGAGTTGACGAAACTGCGATAGGGTCGCCGAGTCCCAGATTATAAAACTCGTAAAATTCAACGGGCGGTTCGCCGAGAGTGTCACATTTATTAACGCACAGAACTATAGGTTTTCCCGACTTTAACAGCATATTTGCAACGTCATGGTCGCTTGCTGTAACGCCGCATCTCAGGTCGGTAACAAGCACGATGACCTGAGCGCTGCTTATTGCAAGCTCTGCCTGTCTTCTCATCTGCGCGAGTATAACGTCATCGCTGTCGGGTTCTATACCGCCGGTATCGACTACCATAAATTCTCTGTTGCGCCACTCGCACTTGGAATATATCCTATCCCTTGTTACGCCGGGGGTATCTTCAACTATCGAGAGCCGCTGACCTATCAGCTTATTGAAAAGCGTTGATTTGCCGACATTCGGTCTGCCGACTATAGCAACTACGGGTAAAGCCATATTATTCCTCCTCTCACAAAAAGATGTATGACGAAAAAAGCAGAGAAGTATATCCCCTCTCTGCTTGACACCGATAAGCGCACGATCAGTCGTTATTCTTAGCTATGACCTCTACGCCCTTATAATATCCGCAAGCCTTACATACCTTATGCGGAGCGGTAAGCTCGCCGCAGTTTGAACATCTGCAAAGAGCGGGCTGAGGGAGCTTCCAAACAGCGCTGCGTCTTTTATCACGTCTGGCTTTAGAAACCTTTCTCTTTGGTACTGCCATTTTGGCACCTCCTCTTCAGGATTGATCTCAGTTGTCACGCACGCAGGAGCAAGGACTCTTATTTAAGTCTGCTCCGCATTTTGCGCAAAGCCCCTTGCAGTCTTCCTTACACAATATCTTGGTAGGAAATTCAAGAAGCATATCACAAACTGCAAGTTCGTCAAGATCCAGCTCAAAGTCATTGCAGACGACATAATCGTCGCACTTTGTATCGGTAACGAGTATATGTTCAAAATCAAAACCATACTCCCTGACGAACTCACAAAGACATCTGTCACACACATGGTCAACGGCTGCATCACAATGATAGCAAAGCTTTACAACGCCTGCCCTGTTTACTATGCTGCCCTTGACCTTTACATCGGAATGAAAAACGATACCCGTTCGCTGAAAAAGCTTGTTCTTGTCTATCTCATATTCAAATTCCTTGCTTTCGCCCGGTATACTGAATATACTTTTAAGCTGAAAGGTCATAACTCCTCCTGTATCGGTCGTTTTCTATCCGTGAAAACAGAACATCACAAAGAACATTATAGCGTGAATTTTACGCAAAGTCAAGTGATTTTCAAAAAATTACATAAAAGCTTTTACTTTTTCGGGAAGATTCTCGGCATCTTCGGATACAGTGAACGTGATCTTAACGTCCTTGGCAACTATTGCAAGCTTATCGAGCATAGCGCCGAGGGCTTCGTAATCTCTGCCGCCCATTTTAAGTATACCGTCAACAAAAACGTGCTGAATGTCATAGTTTCCTGCGAGCATACCCGTAACAAAGCCATAGAACGCATCAAAACTGCTTATGCCGTATTCCTCGGCGTCCACGAGCCTTACCTTATGAGGAATATCATAAGTAAGCTTCATTCCTCTTTCTATACATACTACCGAGCCGGTAGCCACTTCAAGCGCTTCGTTTATGCGCTCAACAAGTATCTTGGTCTTGCCTGTTCCCTTTTTTCCGGTTATCAGATTTATCATAGATAGCACTCCGTTCTGCCCAATGGGCGATGTTTAATCTTCAAAAGCGCGCACGCTTTAAAGTTCCGTTATTTTATTTTTGCTTCAAGCTCCGCCTTGGCGTCTTCATATCCCGGTTTGCCGAGCAGGGCGAACATATTTTTCTTATAGCTTTCAACACCCGGCTGGTCGAAAGGATTTACACCGAGCATATAGCCTGAAATCGCGCAGGCTTTTTCAAAGAAGTATATCAGCTCGCCGAGGTTCTCTTCATCAGGCTTGTCCATTTCAATAACCATATTAGGCACGCCGCCCTCGGTATGAGCAAGCACTGTACCCTCGAAAGCCTTGCGGTTCACAACGCTCATATTCTGATTTGTAAGGAAATTGAGCTTGTCGAGATTCTGCTCGTCGTTTTCAAGGAACATATCATACTTCGGCTGCTTGATATCAACTACGGTCTCAAACATTATTCTTGAACCGCTTTGTATGAACTGACCGAGCGAATGAAGGTCGGTAGAAAACGTTGCAGAGGTCGGGAAAATGCCCTTATTATCCTTACCCTCGCTCTCGCCGAACAGCTGTTTCCACCATTCGGTCATCATGGTGAATGACGGGTCGTATGTAACGAGCATTTCAACGCTCTTGCCCTTACGGTACAGGATATTTCTGTAAGCTGCATAATCATAGCAGTCGTTATTATCAACACCTGCAAACTTTTCTCTTGCCAAAGCTGCACCTGCCATGAGTTTGTCTATATCCGCGCCCGAAACTGCTATCGGCAAAAGACCAACGGCAGTAAGCACTGAAAATCTTCCGCCTATATCGTCTGCGATAACGAATGTTTCATAGCCCTCTGTATCGGAAAGCTCTTTGAGAGTTCCCCTAGCCTTATCGGTAGTTGCAAATATTCTCGACTTAGCGCCTTCCTTACCGTATTTATCTTCCAAAAGCTTCTTAAAGACACGAAAAGCAAGCGCAGGTTCGGTGGTAGTACCCGATTTGGAAATGATATTAACGCAGATATCCTTGCCCTCGCAGATAGAAAGCACCTCAGTAAGATAGGTAGGGCTTATATTATTGCCGACAAAGAAAATATCGGGAGTATCCTTTTTAAGGCTGTTATAAAACGGCGAACGCAGAAGCTCTATTGCAGCCCTTGCGCCGAGATAAGAACCGCCTATACCTATAACTATAAGTATATCGCAGCTTTGCTGTATCCTCTTGGCGGCTGCCTTTATGCGCGCAAACTCTTCCTTGTCATAATTTACGGGAAGATCTACCCAGCCTAGAAAGTCACTGCCGAGACCCGTGCCGTTCATTAAAGTATCATGTGCTGACGAGACCTGCGGACGCATAGCCTCCAACTCATGCTTTTCAACAAATCCACCCAGATACTTGGGATTTAATCTGATAGACAAATCAGTCAGTCCTTTCAAAATAAAAACATAATAAAATTACTGATGAAGAAATATCTCATCTATTTTATTGTACAATATATCCGTATTTTTTTCAAGCGGTTTTGCAAAACGCACAATATTTTGTATATATTATCTAATTTTTAGACTACATTTTTAGTAATTCTAACAATATTCTTTTGAATGATTCGCCAAAAGACAGCCTGTCAACGTCTTCCGAAAGGCAAATATCGGCAGAATATATCTCCTCGCCGCTGAGAGTAAAGCATACCGAGCCTATAACAGTACCCTTTTTCACGGGGGCAGTAACGTTATCTACCCTTTCAAAAGATACTTCAACATCATCGGAGCAGCCTTTGGGGATAAGCACGGTACTGTCGTCGCTGCACCGCACGGAAGCAAACTGCTTTTCGCCGAACGAAACATTCACATCGTCTAAAATGCCCTCCGACATTTCGGGAACATATATCTCATAAGCGGCAAAGGCTTTGTTCATTGCCTCTTTTGCCCATGAAAACCTGCTGTCCTCGTCAGGAGAACCCATGATAACGGCGACAACGGTCATATTGCCTCTTTGTGCGGCAGCTGCAAGGCAGTTTCCGCAGCCTTCGGAATAGCAGGCCTTAAAGCCTATTATTCCTTTATAAGTGCGCACCAGCCTGTTGAGATTTACAAGCTGCGCTTTTCCGCCTCGAACATCGTCCATCCAAGTTGTGGTATACTTGAAAACATCTTCGTGCTTAGAAAGCTCGGCACAAAGAAGCGCGGTATCGTATGCGGTAGTTTTTGTATCGGCAGAAAGACCTGTACAATCGGCATAAAATGTATTTTTCATACCAATAGAAGCGGCTTTTTCATTCATAAGAGAGGCAAAATCCTGCTCAGTCTTTGCGACTGCTTCTGCAAGGGCAACACAAGCATCGTTAGCGTTGCCGACGGTTATTGACTTTATAAGTTCTTCGACCGATATCTTTTCGCCGACGTCCAGCCAAACTTGCGAGCCCTGCATGGAGTTGGCATACTGCGATACCGATATCTGAGTATCTAAAGAAATATCGCCGTTTTCGAGAGTTTCTTCAACTATCAAAAGTGTCATCAGCTTGGCAAGATGTCCTGCCTGCATTACCTCGTTTTCATTTTCAGAAGAAAGAACAGTACCCGTTTCAGCCTCAAAAACTATCGTCGATTGTGTGATCTGTATCTGTGCCTGCTGCGTCGGGAAAAAGCACTCATAAAACTTTTGGATAAAACCATTAAAGCCGTCAAACGGCAATATCAGCGAACCCCATGAAAACACCGCCGCGGCGACTATATTTACAATATTTTTAATAAAACAATTAAACAGCATTGTCCGCACCTCCGTTTTAACTATATGCTAAGAGGTGTGCGAAATGTGAAGAACTATGTCAGCTAAGTCAGCAGACTATAAATTTTCCGATAAGTCCGAAAAACTCACTGGCGTCCTGAGTATGGGCGCAAAGCTCTATAGGAGCGCTTCTGTCAAAACTGAACAGCCCCATTACGGATTTTGCATCTATCGATGAGTCACCCGAAACAAGCTCTACATTGTAATCCTGTTTTGAAACAGCGCTGAGAAAATCTCTGATGTCCTGCGTGGTGTTGAGCCGAATAGTAGTTTTTATCATAACTAAAGCTCCATTCATTAAAAATTCGCACGATCTGAAATGCCCCGATAAATAATATATCAAAAGATACAGCAAATTGTCAATAGATAATTGCAATTGCGAAAAAAATATAGTATAATAGTCATTAAGAACGAGATACACGAAAAACATTTGTGCAAAATCACTTTGTTATTAACATTTGCAGGGAATGATAAATTTTGACAAACTACTCAAATTACAGTGTGTGCTATTTTTCGATGGGGTGCAAGGTCAACACCTGCGATACCGAAAACATAAAACAGAGGCTTACGGCGGCAGGTTTTGGCGTTACCGACAATATTTCAGAGGCAAAAATTTGCATTGTGAACTCTTGCACGGTAACGGGAAAAGCCGACAAGAAATGCCGCCATCTTCTTCACAGGATAAAGCGGACGAACCCTGAATGCATTACGGTGCTTACGGGGTGTTTTCCGCAGGCTGATGAGTGTGAAGCTAAAATGCTTTACAGCAGTGGTCTGTGCGATATTGTAACAGGAAACAGCAGCACGACATTTACGGCAGAGACTGTTATACGCTTTATAGACAGCGGCGAGCGAACTTTTGAAGTTGCCAAGCACTGTAAAGGTGAAAGCTTTGACAACTTTACAAACTCGGAATTTCGGGGCAAAACAAGGGGTTACTTAAAAATACAAGACGGCTGCGACAGATATTGCACATACTGCGTTATACCCTATGCGCGGGGGCATTTGCGCTCAAAGCCGCTTGAAGACGTTAAAAACGATGCGCAGCTTTTGGCGGAATGCGGACATCTGGAAATAGTTCTGACGGGCATAAACCTATGCAGATACGGCGCCGACCTTGACGGCGATGTACGCCTGATAGATGCGATTGAGGCAGTTTGCTCTGTTGAGGGAGTTGAGAGGGTGCGGCTGAGTTCTATTGAACCCGAGCTTATCGGCGACAGCGACATAGAGCGCATGGCAAGGCTGCCAAAACTGTGTCCGCACTTTCATCTTTCGCTGCAAAGCGGCTGTGACCGCACTTTGAAAGCCATGAACAGGCACTACACCACGGCGCAGTATGCCGAGCTTGTCGGCAAGCTTAGAAATGCTTTTCCTGACTGCGCTATAACCACAGATGTAATGGTAGGTTTTGCAGGGGAAACGGAAGAGGATCACAAACAATCGCTGGAGTTTGTAAGGTCTATGGGTTTCGCAAAAATACACGTTTTCCCATATTCTGTAAGAAATGGCACGGCGGCCGAGAAAATGGGCGGTCACATTTCCGAGGAAATAAAACAGCGGCGCGCTGCCGAAATGGGTGAGGTCGGCAGAATTTCAAGAGAAAAATTTTTGTCGCAAATGGTCGGAAAAAGAGTAAAAGTTCTGTTTGAAAAAGAAAATTGCACAACTTTTCACCACGGATACAGTGAAAATTACACACAAATTAAGATTATCAGAAAAAATTCGCAAAAAAGTTTGCGTAGAATGATTTTTTATGTTATTATATTAAGTGTGGAAGATGATCACTGCTTAGGTGAGATAATTAAATGAAATTTTGTAAAAAATCTCTAAATTGTTAAGGAGTTGTAAATATGCCTGTTTACAGAATTTATGTTGAGAAGAAACCAGAATTTGCAGTCGAAGCGCGCTCGCTGCTTGCCGACATCGGCTCGGCGCTTGGCATTGAGGAGCTGCGCGGTATTCGCGTTATCAACAGATACGATGCGCAGGGACTGACGCCTGAGGCTTTTGCGCTTGCTGCGCCTATAGTTTTCTCGGAACCTGCCGTTGACGTTGTATACGAGCATCTTCCGGAGATAGACGATGACGAACACGTTTTTGCTGTTGAATACCTGCCCGGTCAGTTTGATCAGCGTTCGGATTCTTGCGCGCAGTGCATATCGCTTCTGACAGGTGAAAAGCAGCCTACGGTGCGCACGGCAAGGATATATATTTTGAAAGGCAATATAAGCGAAGATGCCATTGCCGCAATTAAGCACTACATAATAAACCCGGTTGAGAGCAGAGAGGCATCTTTCCTGCGGTTTGAAACGCTTGACACCGACTATGACATACCCACCAAGGTAGACACGATAGACGGCTTTATATACTCAAACGATGACGACCTGCGCGACATTATGAACAAAATGGGTCTGGCTATGGACTTTGACGACATAAAGTTCTGCCGTGATTACTTCCGCGACAGTGAAAAGCGAAACCCGACCGTTACCGAGATACGCATGATAGACACTTACTGGTCAGATCACTGCCGCCACACAACGTTTTTAACACATATAGACGGTGTTGACATTCAGAGCGACTATATAAACGACACTTTCAAAAAATACAAGGAAGTGCGTTCGGAGCTTTATGCCGGCAGGACGGACAAGCCGATGACACTTATGGATCTTGCCGTTATAGGCGCGAAGAAGCTTAAAAAAGACGGCTTGCTGAAAGACCTTGACGAGAGCGAAGAGATAAACGCTTGCTCCGTGAAAATTAAAGTGGACGTTGACGGCGAGGAAGAAGACTGGCTGCTGATGTTCAAAAACGAAACACACAACCACCCGACCGAGATAGAACCTTTCGGCGGCGCGGCTACCTGCCTTGGCGGAGCTATAAGAGACCCGCTTTCGGGACGTTCATATGTTTATCAGGCTATGAGGGTAACGGGTGCGGCAAATCCGCTTGTGCCTATTGAAGACACGATAGAGGGCAAGCTGCCGCAAAGAAAGATAGTTGTCGGCGCGGCGAACGGTTATTCTTCATACGGCAACCAGATAGGTCTTGCAACGGGAAATGTTAATGAAATTTATCACCCCGGCTATGTTGCGAAAAGAATGGAGATAGGCGCTGTTATAGGCGCTGCCCCCGAAGCTAACGTAAGGCGTGAAAGACCGCAGGAGGGCGATGTTGTAATTCTGCTCGGCGGCAGAACGGGCCGTGACGGCTGCGGCGGCGCTACGGGTTCTTCAAAGTCGCACACGCTTCAGTCGCTCGAAAGCTGCGGTGCGGAGGTACAGAAAGGTAATGCGCCTATTGAAAGAAAACTGCAAAGGCTTTTCCGCGACCCTGAAGTTACAAGGCTTATAAAACGCTGCAACGACTTTGGCGCGGGCGGTGTTTCGGTAGCTATTGGCGAACTTACAGACGGACTTGTTATCGACCTTAACAAAGTACCGAAAAAATATGACGGACTTGACGGCACGGAACTGGCTATCTCGGAGTCTCAGGAGAGAATGGCTGTTGTAGTCAGCGAAAGCGATGCCGCAAAGTTTATGAAAATGGCGGATAAAGAAAATCTCGAGGCAACAAAGGTAGCAGTGGTAACTGCCGAGCCTCGTCTTAAAATGACATGGAACGGCGCAACTATAGTTGATCTTTCAAGAGAATTTCTTAACTCAAACGGCGCTTCAAAGCACACGACTATAACCGTTGAAGAACCTGTGGTAATTACAAACGAGAATGTGAAAGATTCTGCCGCTATGTGGGAAGAGATGATCTCAAATCTCAACATATGCTCGCAGAAAGGACTTGTGGAGAGATTTGACTCTACTATAGGCGCAGGCACGGTACTTATGCCATATGGCGGCAAATACCAGAACACGCCTACCCAGGCAATGGCTGCTAAACTGCCGGTTCTTAACGGCGAGACAAAGACTGCGTCTATAATGGCATGGGGATTTAATCCTTTCCTGTCTTCGCAGTCGCCGTATCACGGGGCAATTTCGGCTGTTACGGAATCTATAGCGAAAGTTGTTGCAACGGGCGGCAGCCGCAAAAAGTGCTGGCTGACTTTCCAGGAATATTTTGAGAGAACACAAAACGATCCCACACGTTGGGGCAAACCGATGGCAGCACTTCTAGGCGCTTTCAAGGCACAGCTTGAATACGGCATAGCGTCTATCGGCGGCAAGGACTCGATGAGCGGCACATTTGAAAAGATAGACGTACCCCCTACCCTTGTATCTTTTGCTGTATCTACTGCGAACACCGACAGGATAATCTCGCAGGAATTTAAAAAGGCAGGTTCTACTGTAATATACATAAAGCCCGAATATGACAGCAACGGACTTCCGATATTTAAGAGCGTTCTGGAAGTATTCGATAAAGTGGAAAGGCTTATCGCGGAGGGCAAGGTGCTTTCCTGCTGGAGCGTTTCTTACGGCGGTATTTCGGAAGCTATCGCAAAGATGTCGTTCGGCAACAAGATAGGTTTCCGCTTCTCGGGATATGTTTCACCTTCCGAATTATACAGGGCTTGCTACGGCAGCTTTGTTATAGAGCTTGCCGACGGAGTTGATGCAGGCGAGAGGATACTCGGCGAGACTATAAGCGAGTATGTTATAATAACCGACAAATACGCTGTAGAGCTTGATAACCTTGAAAAACTGTGGTCTGAAAAGCTGGAACCCGTTTACCCGACAAAGGTAAATATACCGAGAAATGTTCCCGAAGTTTTCGGTTATTCGGTAAACGAAAGGCGCACATCTTCTGTAAAAATTGCACGTCCGAGGGTGCTTATACCTGTATTCCCCGGAACGAACTGCGAATACGATACCGCGAAAGCTTTTGAAAAGGCAGGCGCTAAGGCCGACATATTCGTTATAAGAAATCTCAACGAATCACAGATAAACGAATCTGTTGAAGAGATAGAAAGGCGCATTAAAAATTCGCAGATGATAATGCTGCCGGGCGGCTTTTCGGGCGGCGACGAGCCTGACGGAAGCGGCAAGTTCATTACGGCATTTTTCAAAAACCCGAGGCTCGCGGAGGCTATAAACGATCTGCTTAAAAACAGAGACGGTCTTATGATGGGCATATGCAACGGCTTCCAGGCGCTTGTAAAGCTGGGACTTGTTCCGTATGGCGAGATACGCGATATGCGCAGCGACTCCCCCACCCTTACATTCAACACCATTGCAAGGCACCAGTCAAAAATGGTACGCACGATGGTAGCTTCAAACAAGTCACCATGGCTTGCTGATGCAAAGGTCGGCGACATACACACGGTAGCAATTTCGCACGGCGAGGGCAGATTTATAGCAACGCCCGAAGAAATAGCGACAATGGCACACAACGGTCAGATATGCACACAGTATGTTGACTTTGCCGACAGACCCACTTACGACATACAGTACAACCCGAACACGTCAATAGACGCTATAGAGGGCATAACCTCGCCTGACGGACGCGTGCTTGGCAAAATGGGTCACTCGGAGCGTAAGGGCGACAACGTATGCATAAACGTGCCGGGCGAAAAGGATCAGCACTTGTTTGAAAACGGCGTAAAGTATTTCTCATAATATAAACTATGAACGATACAACTAAGCTAATACTAATATATATGGGTGTGCTTGGCTTTATTACATTTATAATGTACGGTATT
>CANRDG010000036.1 GCA_947629275.1 uncultured Clostridia bacterium
GAGATGATAAAGGATATCGATACTTTCAAAATGGATCAGTCGGTAGTTTTCGGTTATATTCCTCGTGAAGATGAGGAGGAAGATGACAGCGAGGGCACAAGATACTTTACTCCCGTAACGCCTGCCGCCTCTAAGAAATACGAGGAAGAAGATGACGACGAATACGACGACGAGTATGACGATGAAGAAGATGAAGAACCCAGAAAGAGCTATGTCTTCCCGATACTGTGCGCTTCGGCGGTAGCTGTAGTTATAGTTGCTTGTGTTGTAATTTTCGGTGTAATAAGCAAGTTCAATAAGTCTAACAACGATGATTCTTTTGAAATGCCCAACCTTATAAATACAGTTTATACACAGGCGGCAGAGCAGTATAAAGATATGATAAATTTCAACGTTGTTGAGGAGTTCAATTCCGAGTACGGCGAGGGATTGATATTCGACCAGAGCGTTGCAGAGGGCAAGACCTCAAAGAAAGGCATAAACGTAAGCGTAAAGGTCAGCAAAGGGCCGCGAATGATACAAGTTCCCGATGACCTTGTAGGTCACAAATACAGCGATTCTATTGAAAACAACCTTAAACAGCTGGGCTTTGAAGTAAAGAAGATGTCAGACTGGAACGATCAGTATGATGTAGACGTTATATTCAAGGTCGATCCCGAAAGCGGTCAAAGCGCCGAAGCAGGATCAACGATAGTTGTTTATGTAAGCTACGGCCCTCTTTCCAACAGTTCCGAGATGCCTAAGGTGGTAGGTCTTACCAGAGAAGAAGCACAGGAAGCCCTCTCGGCAAAGAGATTTACCAATGTAAAGTTCAAAGACGTTGACGTAAAAGACCCTGCAAAGGGAATGGTTGTAAGCCAGAGCGTTATGGAAGGAACTTCGATACCTCGCGACCAGGAAATAATAATAGGCGTTTCAACGGGTGTTGAGGGCGAAGGTTCTGTAGACCTTTCAGTGCCTATACCTGCCGGCGCAAGCGGTTCGTTTACGTTCAACGTATATAACGATTCGGGCGCTGTTATACAGCATTCAACGCTTGATAAAGCCGAGTATTATGCAGGCAACAATATAACAATAAAGGGCGTAAGCGGAACAGGTGTTCAGACTCTTATGGTCGAAGCCGTAAATACCAAGACTAATAAGGCAGTTAAGTATGCAGTATTTACAGTTGACTTCTCCGCAAAGACTGCAACGCAGACTTCCGTTGATAAGAATGCGTTTATAAGTATAGTTGAAACTACCACAAAAGCTACTTATACCGTAAGCTTTTCACAAGTGGCAGGCGTATCGTTCTCGGGCGCTTCCACAGTTGCCGAAGGCAGTGATTACTCGTTCTCGGTAAGCGTAAGCAGCGGATATAATTCGGGCTCTATGGTGGTAAGGGTAAACGGCTCTGCGGTTTCTGCAAACGCAGACGGCACATACACTGTTAAGGGCGTAACGGGCAACCTTAGCATTACTGCCGACGGAGTTACACCTATAGTTACCGAACCGCCTGTAACTCAGCCGCCGGTAGAAGTGGATCAACCTTTTGATTCTCCGGTCACTTACAGAGCTAAGGTAGACGGATATTTCTACGATCTTGAAGATCCAAATACGCCGGTTAAAGAATTCCATGCAGGTGAAACGTTTACGTTCACTGTATATACGAGCACAACATATGGTTACCGTGATGATGGGGCACAAAAAAAGATTTTTGCAAATCAAGGCGATTTTGAACCTGTAGGCTGAAACCGGCATGGAGAGTGAAAATAAAATACTCTCAGGTACGATAGTAAAACTTATCGGAGGCATTTATTTTGTAGATGTCTCCGATAGTGTATATGAGTGTACCGCGAGAGGTTCGTTCAGAAATAAGGGCATTTCGCCATGCTGCGGTGATATCGTTTCAATAGAGCAGACGGGCGAGGGCAAGGGCGTTATCGTTGAGGTAAGCGACCGCAAGAATTTTATAGTACGTCCGCCGCTTGCAAACATTGATAACCTGATACTTGTTGTGTCGTCATGTCAGCCGTCGCCGAATTTACTTTTGCTGGATAAATTTATAGCCGTTGCGGAGTATAAAAACATAGATCCTATCATAGTTTTTACAAAAACAGACATAACGCCTGCCGATGAGCTTAAAAAGCTTTACAACGATTGCGGTGTTGAGGTGTTCTGTATTAGCGGCGGTGATGAAGCCATTGCAGATGTACTGAAACAGCGAATAAACGGTCAGGTCTCTGCGTTTGCAGGGAATACGGGCGTGGGAAAAACAACTCTGCTTAACGGTATGTTTCCCGACCTGAAAGAAAAGACCGCTGAAATAAGCCGCAAGCTTGGCAGAGGCAGGCACACCACACGGCACGTTTCGCTGTATAAGCTTTCGGGTGGGGGATATGTAGCAGATACGCCCGGATTTTCCAGCTTTGATACATCGCAGTACGATATAATTTTCAAAGAAGATCTGGCAGATTGTTTCCGCGAATTTCGACCGTACCTAGGTAAATGCAGGTTTATAAATTGCAGCCACACCAAAGAAAGCGGCTGTGCGGTCTTAACTGCTATGGCAGAGGGCAAAATATGTAAGTCACGGCATGAAAGCTACAAAGCTATGTATGAAGAAGCAAAGCTTATCCCTGAATGGAAGTATAAACAATATAAAAAGCAATAAAATTATCCGCCGAAGATATTTCTCCGACGGATATTTTTTTAGTTCTGGCACTTTTTGATACCGAAAACCAGCCTCAGCGCTCCTGCCACTACCTTAGGCGGCTTGATGACGATTATCTTCATTCAACTACCCCCATAACGAAATATTTACTACATAATATTCCGCAGACGGCAGATGCGTTACTTTTAGCCGTTTACAATGTCGTTGAGCCTGTTTAAAGTGGCGATAAGCTTTTCGCGTGTTATGCCCTTTGAAGATACAAAATCAAGCGTTGTGCGCACGCTCATGTCTGCAAATACCTGCATAAGGTCATCGGGAAAGTCGTCAACGCTTTGTATGCCTACCTGACCGCCTTCTTTGGCAACTTCTGATTTGATAAAGTCTACAAAAACTTCTGCTGCGGCAGGGTGGGCGAGTATGTCGCCTACAATGCTGTTTATAGTGAAATTTACCTTAGGAACATAGCCGTTATTTATGAAAATATACGCCGACTGCCGTATGTCTCTTGAAGAAGAGCCAATCTCGATGTCATATCTGCCGTCTTCTACTACCCAATCATGCTCTGTCGTGTTGAAATAAGCAAATGCCGTTTTATTCAGCTTGAAGAACACCTTTTTGCTTTCGCCTGCTTCAAGAGCTACTTTTTCATAGCCTTTAAGTTCGCGAACGGGTCTGTCAACGGAAGAATGTTTGTCGCTGACATACAGCTGAACAACTTCTTTGCCTGCGCGGCTGCCGATGTTTTTAACGGTAACGCTCACAGTAAGTTCACCGTCGGCGTTTATTTCATCTGCCGACAGCTTTATATCTGAATATTCAAATTTGGTGTAGCTAAGTCCGTATCCGAACGGGAAAAGCACTGGCAGCTTGCGCTTGTCATACCAGCGGTAGCCTACATACAAGCCCTCGTTGTAATAAACGTTGTCGCCGCAGCCAAATTCGCCAATAAATGCAGGGGTGTCCTCGTGGCGGAGAGGGAAGGTTTCAGCAAGCTTGCCGCTGGGGTTTACTTTGCCGAACAGCAGATCGCAAGCCGCGCCGCCGCTCGCCTGTCCAGCAAGATACATTTCAAGCACGCCTTTTGCGCTGTCTATCCATGGCATTTCCATAGGCGAGCCGTTGTGCAGCACAACTACGATATTTTTGTTTACAGCCGCCGCACGCTTTATAAGCTCGCACTGGCAGTCAGGCATACGCATATGCTTTCTGTCGCCGCCTTCATACTCAAACGAATCCGGGAGACCTGCGAATATTACAGCAACATCGCTGCTTTTGGCAAGCTCCACTGCCTCGGAGATGAGTTTTTCATCGGGATCGTTGCTCTCGGCTTCAAATCCCAAAGCAAATTCAACATCGCAGTATTCTTTTACGGCATCAAGCGCCGAAGTTATTTCGGTACATTCTATGTGCGAAGAACCGCCGCCCTGAAAACGCGGTGTTTTAGCAAATGCGCCAATAAAGCAAATCTTTTTGTTTTTGTCAAGCGGCAGTATGTCGCCGTCGTTTTTCAGAAGAACAGCACACTCGGTCGCTATCTTTCTCGAAAGTTCGTGGTCTTTTTTAGGATCCCATTCGCCGCCCTTGTGGTTGGTCTTGTATTTGTCATAAAGTTTCAAAACGTTTTTCACACATTCGTCAACGTACTTTTCGTCTAGTATTCCGCTTTTTACGGCTTCAACAATTATTTCGTCAGTCTTGCCGTGGCAGGAGGGCATTTGCAGGTCAAGTCCTGCCTCTACGCCTTTTTCGCGTTCGTCAACAGCGCCCCAGTCGCTCATTACAAGACCCTTGAAGCCCCATTTATCACGGAGTATATCGGTCAGGAGATATTTGCTCTGCGTGGTGTATTCGCCGTTCAGACGATTATACGATGCCATGACAGTCCACGGCTTGGCTTCTTTTATAGCATATTCAAACGCACTGAGATATATCTCGTGCAGCGTGCGCTCGTCAACGTTTGCGCTTACAGCCATTCTGCGCGTTTCCTGATTGTTGCAGGCAAAGTGCTTTATAGAAGTCCCCACGCCCTTGCTCTGTATGCCCTTGATAAGCGCCGCAGCCTGATGCGATGCAAGATAGGGGTCTTCGGAGAAATATTCAAAGTTTCTGCCGCAAAGCGGAGAACGCTTTATATTCACGCCCGGACCGAGTATTACAGCTATGTCCTCAGCCTGACATTCATCGCCGATAGCCTTTCCCATTTTTTCGAGAAGCGTTTTGTCAAACGAAGAAGCCGTCGCGCAGGCAGCAGGGAAACATACCGCAGTCGCTGTTTCGTCGTTAGCTTCCGTCCTGCAATGATTGCGGTTGGTCTTTCTCAGACCGTGAGGACCGTCTGAAAGCATTATAGGCTCAATGTCGAAACGTTCAAGAGCCTTTGTGTGCCAAAAATCGCTGCCGGAACACATCGAAGCCTTTTCTTCAAGCGTCATTTCGTAAAGTATTTTTTCTATATTCATTATTTGACCTCCTAAGACCGAAAATACTCGGTAATATGTTATTTTAAGTATAGCATATAAAACGTTTTAGTGCAAGAATAATTTTATCAGGGTTTGTAAATGCGTGGTTTTTGTGTAAACGCCCAAATATTAGGGCAGAAATGCAACAAGTAATAAATAGTACATAGTATGTTCATAAAAATTTAATTTATTTGTGATATAATATGTAAACTAATTATGTAATGCTTAGAGGTGCGGATAAGATGACTGTCATCTTTGATCTCGACGGTACGCTTGTCAATTCATTATTCGACCTTGGCGACAGTGTAAACGGCGCATTAAATGAGCTTAGTCTGCCGCTCCATTCTTACGAGGAGTACAGAATGTTCGTCGGCAACGGCACAAAAATGCTCGTTACAAGGTCTGTTCCCGAAAATATCAGGGGAACTAAGACCGAGAAGGCTGTATTTGATCGCTTTTCTGCTCTATATGAGGAGAACTGTCTGTGCAAAACACTGCCTTACAATGGCATTGAAAAGGCTCTGCTTCATCTTAAAGAAAACGGAGCGAAACTTGCGGTGGCAAGCAACAAGCCTTTTGAGTTTTGCAGAAAAATAGTCAATGCACTGTTTGGCGAAGGTATGTTCGATGTGACAGAGGGAAGTCGGGAGAATGTCAGAAAGAAACCGCAGCCTGACATTATTTTCAGCATAATGGCGCAGCTCGGCGTATCGAAAGACGACTGTGTTATTGTGGGCGATTCAGATGTAGACGCGCAAACGGCGAAAAACGCCGGTTTAAAGTGCATAGGCTGCTCGTGGGGATACCGCGGCAGAAATGTGCTTGAAAACGCTTGCTGCGATATCGTTATAGATTCGCCGACGGAGCTTTGCGGCTCTGTTATCAAATTATTGCGAGGATGATCATTTATGGAATATAATATGAAAGAAGTCGGCTACAGACTTAAAGGTTTAAGAACTGCCTGTGACCTTACTACCGAAGAATTCAGCAACCTTACAGGCATATCAAAGACCGACTATGAAAAGATAGAAAACGGCGAAAAGGATTTCTCTGTTTCATTTTTGTATAAGTGCGCAGAAATATTTAACTGCGATATGGTAGAGATACTTACTGGTGTTTCTCCCACGCTGTCTAATTTTTCTGTTGTAAGAAAAGGCAAGGGTCTGCCCGTTGCAAGGCGCGACCGCTTCGAGTATCATCATCTCGCATATCTGTTCAAAGAAAAGAAGATCGAACCGATGCTCGTCGTTGCGCCCTATATCGAAGAAGAACAGGGCAAGCCTATCAAAATGTCCACTCATGAGGGACAGGAATGGGATTATATCCTCAAGGGCACTCTCAGGTTTATAACCGAGGGACATGAGGTAATTTTATACGAGGGCGATTCGGTTTATTACGATTCGGGAAAAAGTCACGGTATGATAGCCGTCGGCGGCACTGACTGTGAATTTCTCGCCGTCTTGATAGACAAGTAAGACGGAACAAACTAAATATTTTACAAAGCAGCGGCTTTTCGCAGATGCCGACCGCTTTGCGTTGCTGTGGAAAAACAGCGGCGATATTAAGAATGGAGTAATAAAAATGCACGAATTTGACCTTAATAATTTTTATAAGAATTTTGTTAAAGAAGAGTACGATAAAGACGGACATATCACAAAGTTTGAGCTTGATACGCCGCCTAACTACAACTTTGCCTACGACGTTATTGACAGATTGGCAAAAGAAGTTCCCGACAAGGTGGCTATTCACTGGCTGCATGAATCTGGCGAGGAAAAGATATTCACCTATAAAGAGCTTTCAAAGCTTACAAACAAAGTCGCAAATATGTTCAGAGACCACGGCGTTAAAAAAGGCGATATGGTGGTGCTTGTACTTAAAAGGAACTATCAGTTTTGGCTGTGTGTTTACGGACTTATCAAACTTGGCGCTGTAGGAATACCTGCCACGAACCAGTTGCTTGAAAAGGACTATACATACCGCTTTGAGGCAGCCTCGGTCAAGTATGTCGTTGCCACAGGCGACGGCGAAGTTGCAGACCATATCGACGGCGCTTGCAAAAAGTATGACGGCATCATTGAGAAGTTCATCACACGCCACCCGCGCGAGGGCTGGACTGACTTTGATACCGAGATAGAAAAGTACAGCGACGAGCTTGAAAGGGTAGATACCCTTGTTGACGAACCCATGCTGCTGTATTTCAGCTCGGGAACAACAGGCTACCCCAAGATGATACTGCACAGCCACTATCTTTCTGCCGCGCATATAATGACCGCAAAGCACTGGCACCATGTTCACGACGGCACACTGCACCTGACGGTTTCAGATACAGGCTGGGGCAAATGTGCGTGGGGCAAGCTGTTCGGTCAGTATACCTGCGGAGCTACGGAGTTTATTTATGACTTTGATAGATTTAACAGCGCTAAACTGCTTTCTATCATTGAAAAGTATAAGATAACATCTTTCTGCGCACCGCCTACAATGTACCGTTTCTTTATTAAAGAGGGCATAGAGAATTACGATCTTTCCAGCCTTGAATATGCCTGCATAGCAGGTGAGGCTCTTAATTCGGAAGTTTTCAACAGGTTTTATGAGTATACAGGTCTTAAACTTATGGAGGCTTTCGGTCAGACGGAATCTGTGCCGATAGTTGCAAACCTTTACGGCATGGAGCCAAAGCCCGGTTCTATGGGCAAGCCTGTTCCGCTGTATGACGTTGTTTTGGCAGACAGTGACGGAAACGAAGTACAGTGCGGCGAGGTCGGCGAGATATGCATACGTACCGAGGGTCAGTACCACAAGGGCCTGATGAAATGTTATTACAGAAACGAAGAGGATAACAACGCCTCGTGGCACGACGGTCTTTACCACACGGGCGATACTGCTTGGAAAGACGAGGACGGCTATTTTTGGTATGTTGGAAGAACTGACGATGTTATCAAGTCTTCCGGCTACCGTATAGGACCTTTTGAGATAGAGAGCGTTCTTATGGAGCACCCCTCGGTACTTGAATGTGCTGTTACAGCAGTTAAAGACCCGATAAGAGGTCAGGCTGTAAAGGCTACCATAGTTCTTACAAAGAATTTCAAGCCTTCTGACGAGCTTGTTAAAGAGCTTCAGAACTATGTAAAGCACGCCACCGCACCTTATAAGTACCCGAGAGTTATCGAGTTTGTTGATGAGCTTCCCAAGACGATAAGCGGCAAGATCATCAGAAAAGAGATAAGACGCCTTGACGAACTGAAAGGTATGTAAACGCCTAAACGAAAGGATACGGCTTTATGCTGCTGTATGAGTATCCTGATAAAAAAGACATAGCCGCTATTCGTCGACAAATGGCTGTGACGGCTGTCAAAAGGAAAAAATTAAGGACGAGAAGCATAGTTATTTATATAATGTCAGCGGCGGTATTCCTGCTGGGACTTACCGCCGAGGGCATTTTTGCAAAGATAGCAATATGCTTTTTAGCGGTCGTTTCGGCGGCGTTAAACGTTGTAACTGCGCAGCTTGCTTTTATGAGCGACCCGAAAGAGAAAACTGTAGTTACCGATGAAGGTTTTACGCACGAAACAAAGTCGTTTTTCGGAAAGAAAAAGACGTTCGATATACGTTTTGAAGACGTTTTGAAAACTTTGCAGAGCAGCAGCGGCGACCTTGTTATAACACTCAAAAGCGGCGATGTGCTTACAGTTCCGTTTGTTGTTACAAAAACTAAGTTGTATTTGTTAAATGAATTACATGGGCAGCTGAAATATGATAAAAAGCAGTATAACGTAATTTACGATGACGATGAATATGAAGAAAAGGATTGGGTGGACAGACTATGAGCGAATTTAGGTGCGAGCTTGTAAAAACGGTAGATGATTCTTACAATATCGAGATAGGAAGAAATCTTGAAGAAAAGCTTATCGGCGATATTAAAAGCGGTATGTTCGGAAACATAAAGAATTTTGCCGTTATCACCGATACAAATGTTTTGAAGCTTTACGGTGCGAAGATATGCGATATGCTGATAGACGAGGGCTATCACGCGCACCTGTTCGCCATTCAGGCAGGGGAACTGAGTAAAACCCGTGAAACAAAAGGCTTTGTGGAGGATTCAATGCTCGGATCGGGTCTGCGCCGCGACTGCATGGTAGTTGCCGTAGGCGGCGGAGTAGTCTCAGACCTTGCAGGATTTGTTGCAGGTACTTTCGGCAGGGGTGTGCCGTTCGTTATCTATTCAACAACGCTGCTCTCTGCTGCCGATGCATCTATAGGCGGAAAAGTTGCGGTAGATACGGCGCTTGCCACAAATCAGATAGGTATGTTCAACCAACCTAAAAAAGTCTATATTGATATTGCTTCGTGGATAACACTTCCCGAGAGAGAGATAAGAAGCGGTCTTGCGGAGACTATCAAGCACGCCTGTATAGGTGACAAAGACTTCTTTGAATATCTTGAAAAGAATATTGAAAGAGTATTTACATTTGATTTTGATGTGTGCGAACACGTTGCCGAATGTAACTGTAAGATAAAATACAACGTTGTCATGAGGGACGAAAGGGAACAGGATCTGAGAAGTGTTCTCAACCTAGGTCACAGCGTTGGCAGAGCCTTGGAAACTGCAAGCGGCTATATGATGCTTCACGGCGAGGCCGTAGCAATAGGTCTTGTTGCGCAGATGAGACTTGGAGAGAGATACGGTTATATCTCTCACGAGAATGTACAGCGTGTAGAAGATCTGCTGAAAAAAGTCGGTCTGCCTACACGCATACCCGAAAATGTAAGAAAAGAGCTTATAATAGATAAGCTGTACACAGATAAAAAGGTGCGCAACGGTAAGCTCAGATTTGTCTTCCAGAAAGAGATAGGCGCTATGATGTGCTTTGACGGCTGCTATACCAAAGAGGTAGAGGAAAACGAAGTTGCGGCTGTTATAACTCAGCTTTGATAAGGAGAACTTTCGTAATATGGATATAGCCATAACACCCTCAAAGCTGCACGGCAGTATATCAGTGCCAACTTCAAAAAGCGATGCACATAGATATATAATAGCCTCGGCTCTTGCAAACGGCAATACGGTACTTAATGACCTTTGCCTTGCCCCCAAAGATATACAGGCGGCTTTGGGCGCTTGCAAGGCGATAGGAGCTTCTTTAGATATTGCGGAAAGCGACAGGAATAACTACGGTACAGCCGTTATTTCGGGTGCTGTTTGTCCGCAAGGAAATGTAAAAGTTGACTGCGTTGAATCGGGCACTACACTGCGGCTTATAATTCCCGTTGCTGCCACGCTTGGAGTGAACGCGACCTTTACAGGCGAGGGCAAGCTGCCGCAAAGACCACTGTCGCCGTATATAGAGCAAATGTCAAAACACGGCATAAAGTTTTCGGGCAGCGGTCTGCCGCTGACTATCGAGGGCAGGCTTACGGGCGGTGAGTATGAACTGGAGGGCAATATATCTTCGCAGTTCATATCGGGGCTGCTGCTGGCTTTGCCTAAGTGTGAAGAAGATTCACATCTGAAACTGCTTTCGCCGCTGCAATCAAAGCCGTATGTTGATATGACGCTTAATTGTCTTAGAAACTTCGGCATACAGATAGAATGCGGCAAAGATGAGTATTTTATAAAGGGCGGTCAGACTTATAAAGTGTGTACCCACAGCATTGAAAGCGACTGGTCGCAGGCGGCGTTTTTCTGCGTTGCAAATGCTTTGGGCAGTGATGTTGATATAAAAAATATGGATCATCAGAGCGTTCAGGGTGACAGAGCTATTTATGACATATGCAGCCGCTTTGACGGCAGGGCTATAGATGTTGACTGTATGGATACGCCCGATATTGTGCCTGTGCTTTCGGTGCTGGCCTCTCAGTGCAAGGGCGTTTCGTATATAAGAAATATATTAAGACTTCGCCTGAAAGAGAGCGACAGGATAGAGACCGTCTGCAATATGATAAACTCGCTTGGCGGCGATGCTAAGTGCATTGGCGAAGATATTGTGATAAAAGGCAAAAGGCTTTGCGGCGGAGAGGTGGACGCTTGCAACGACCATAGAATAGCTATGGCAAGCGCTATAGCCGCAACCGTTTCAACAGGAAAGGTAATTATAAAAGGCGCTCAGTGCGTGACTAAATCATATCCCGACTTTTTTGAGGAATATGCGCGACTGGGTGGGATCTTGCAACAATTTTGAATACTATCCGGTAAATTTTTGAGACCGTAAAACAGGGGGAATATAAATGTCATCAATTTGGAACAAAGGAATACAGATATCTATCTTCGGCGAGAGCCATGGCCCTGCAATAGGCGTTGTCATGGATCATCTTCCGTCAGGTGAATATATTGACCTTGAAAAGCTAGTAACTTTCATGTCAAGGCGTGCTCCCAAAAAGGAAGCGTATTCCACGCAGCGCAGAGAAAAAGATATGCCGTCCATAATGTCGGGATTTCTTGACGGAAAGACCACCGGTACGCCTCTTTGCGCTTTCATAACCAATGACGACCCACATTCCCATGATTATCTTAAAGTAAGCAAGCTTGCCCGCCCGGGTCATGCGGACTATACGGGCGCGCTGAGATATAACGGCTTTAACGATCCCAGAGGCGGCGGACATTTTTCCGGCAGACTTACAGCTCCGCTGTGTTTTGCAGGCGCTGTGGCAGGTCAGATACTCGAGCGCAGAGGCATTTACACGGGCGCACATATCGCAGAGATACATAAAATAAAAGACGACAGCTTTGACGCAGTTACTACCACAAGAGATGATATTATAGAGCTTCGTAAAAAGGGCTTTCCCGTTATAAACGATGCCAAGGGCAGGCGCATGAAGAACGATATTGAAAAAGCCGCTCAGGCAGGCGACAGCGTTGGCGGAATAATCGAGTGTATTTCGGTAAACGTTCCTGCCGGCATAGGCTCGCCCATATTTGACGGACTTGAAAACAGTATTGCCCAGCTTATTTTTGCCATTCCTGCCGTTAAGGGAATTGAGTTTGGCGTTGGCTTCAACTGTGCAAAAATGCTTGGCAGCGAAAACAACGATGAGTTTTATGTAAACGATCAGGGTCATGTTGTCACTCGTTCAAACAATCACGGCGGAATACTTGGCGGCATTTCTTCAGGTATGCCTATAACGCTTAGGGTAGCTATGAAGCCTACTCCGTCTATTGGCAAGCCGCAGCAGACTGTAGATATGTCTACTATGAAAGAGGAGACATTGAAAATTATCGGCAGGCACGACCCATGCGTAGTTCCGCGCGCCGTACCATGCGTTGAAGCGGCTGTAAACATTGCGCTTCTTTCTCATATGCTTGAATATCCGAACTTCTGATCGGAGCTGATCTTAGATGGATGCTAATTTTGAAAAGTATGTTTCTCCAAATATGCTCAATCTTACGGACATTTATGCTGTAAAGGTGCTTATCTGCTATTTTCTGTACCAGATAAACAGACCCGTTTCGCCGCGGCAGTTGACCGAGATAGCCACGGGTGACGGCATAATCAACTATTTCTTTTTCATGGAAGCTATATCCTCTATGTTGGAAACAGGCATGGTATCTTTGGAGGACACGGGCGACAGCGAACAGTATGTTTTGCAGGAAAAAGGCAAGCGGTGCGCTATAGAATTTAAATCCATAGTGCCGCAGAGCTTTCGCGACAGGATAATGACCGCAGGCATACAGTTCTTTACAAGACTGAAAAACGATAACACCCTTAAAATTGATATAGAGGAGAAAAAGATAGGTTGTATGCTGCACTGCACCTGTAACGATGCAAACGACGTAATACTTATGCAGCTTTCGCTTTTTGCACCCGACAAAGAGCAGGCAGAGCTTATGAAAAGGCAGCTGATGCTTGATCCATCTGCGTTTTACAGCAAGGTGGTAGATTATTTGCTTGAAAACAAAGAACCTGTGCCGCAGCTGCCGGAAGACAAATGAGATAAATAAATATTTTAACTAACAAAAACTGTTGACTTTCCAAAATGGCTGTGTTATAATACTAAGGTAGCTGTTTTGTTTTACTTGTTTTATACTATATGTGCTTTGGGCTTTATGCCCAAGGCTATTCTGGAGAAGTCGCCTAGCCCGGTTTATGGCGCACGACTGGAACTCGTGTATGGGTTAATAGCTCATCGAGGGTTCGAATCCCTCCTTCTCCGCCAAAAAATTCCTTAACGCAAGTTAAGGGATTTTTTTGTATTATTCACTAATCACTATTCACTACACATTGACCGCCTTATGACGGTAAAGTGCCGAAGAAACCCTCCTGCGAGAGTTTATTTTTTTACACGTTATTTACACGTTTTTGCACTCTTTAATTCACGACGCAAAATTTTTATATTGTCCACAACTATCCTGAAAAATAAATTCACTTAAAAACGGTAACTTTTCCATAGTGGTAAGAATACAATATAGAGAAGTAATTCTTCAACTGCAAAACTGCAATACTGTAATACTGCGAAAGGAATAAGTGA
>CANRDG010000037.1 GCA_947629275.1 uncultured Clostridia bacterium
GGCAAATTTATACAGTCAAATACACATCGACTGCACAACATTAAAATTGTACCATATTACAGACGAAATGTAAAGAGCGTTCACAAATTATTAAGAATTTATTTAAATTTTAAGATCTCTTACTCTATACCTTGCTTGATTTTTGCCGCTGTAAGAGTATTTTTCATAAGCATAGCAATCGTCATAGGACCTACGCCGCCCGGAACAGGTGTTATAAAGCTTGCTTTTTCTTTAGCGCTGTCAAAATCAACGTCGCCGCACAGTTTGCCATTTTCAAGTCTGTTCATACCTACATCTATAACCACAGCGTCATCTTTTATCATGTCGCCTGTGACGAGCTTCGGCACGCCTACCGCAACTACGAGTATATCGGCTTTTCTGCAATGCTCGGCGAGGTCATTTGTCTTTGAATGGCAAATAGTCACAGTACCGCTCTTATGCAAAAGCAGCATCGACATCGGCTTGCCTACAATATTGCTCCTGCCGACAACCACACATTCTTTGCCCTTTATATCAACTCCGGTGGAAGCTATAAGCTCCATTATACCGGCAGGCGTACACGGCAGAAAGCTGTACTCCCCTATCATTATCTTGCCGACATTCACAGGATGAAAAGCGTCAACGTCCTTTTCAGGCGAAATGCTATTTATAACTGCCTTTTCGTCAAGGTGCTTCGGCAGCGGCAGCTGAACAAGTATGCCGTTCACGTTGTCATCTTTATTTAGCTTATCAATAAGCTGTAAAAGCTCTTCCTGCGTGGTATCGGCGCTCAACGCATACTCGTATGATGTAAATCCGACCGTTTCGCAAGCCTTTTTCTTGTTGTTTACGTATATGCGCGATGCAGGGTCGTCACCGACAATGACCACCGCAAGACCTATGCTTATGCCGTATTTGGCTTTTATAGCCGCTGTTTCCTTTGCTATTTCTTCTTTCACTTTTGCCGAAACGGCTTTTCCGTCAATAATATTTGCCATACTTTATTACTCCTCATTGTTGTTTTCATCGCTGTCGGCAGCATTTTCATTTTCTTTAGCTTCTTCAACTTCGTCAGCCACAGTATCGTCTTCTTCATCTTCATCATCTTCATAAAGAATACTCTCATATTCTTCGGTATCTTCTTTTATCAAGCCTTTTTTAAGGTCGGCAAAATACTTCTTTTCCGCCTCTTTAAGCTCTTTCAGCTTTTCGAGATGCGCTTTGTTGCCCTCTTCGCCATACTTTTCGTCATACTCTTTTTGCAGCTGCGAAAAATCCTTGCCCTCAGACTTAGCCTTTGAAATGCTCTTTTTGAGAGCCTTTTTCTCGGCTGTTCTTTCAATATCGAGCCTGTAAGCCGCAAGCTGAACTTTTGAAGCCTCAGTCTGACAATAGAGCTTGCTATCGCCTGCACGCTTTGCCATGCCTCTGAATATGATTATCAATACTATCGAAGCCAGCACGCAGGTACCTGCAACAAGCTGTGAAACGCGAATATTTCCAAGATAAAGGCTGTCAGTGCGAAGTCCCTCTATGAAAAATCTGCCAAGGCCGTACCAACCGATATAAAGCAGGAACACCTCGCCGTCAAACTTTCTGTGCTTGAAATACAGATGCAGCAGCACAAAGCCCAGCAAGCACCACAACGACTCGTACAAAAAGCAAGGGTGAACAGGCAGATAGCAATTCAGCTTGTCGCCTGTTTTCAGAAAATAATCATCGCTTACGTTTACAAGATAGCTTATGGTCGTCTGGCTCATCATGCCCCACGGCAGCGTTGTGTTTGTGCCAAAAGCCTCTTGGTTAAAGAAGTTACCCCACCTGCCTATACATTGCCCTATCAAAAAGCACGGACCGCATATGTCAAGCATTGCAAGCAGGCTTTGTTTGTGCATTTTAATAATTATGCCGCCTACCAGCACCGCGCCGATAAGACCGCCGTATATTGCAAGTCCACCGCTTCTTGTGTCGAAGAAATCTTTAAAACCTACGCCGGTATCGTTGAACACCACATAGTAAAGCCTTGCACCGAAGATCGCGCCGATAAGTCCGCCTATTATAGCGTCAGACATTTTATCGGGGTTCAGACCCGTTGGTACCATTTTTCTGTAGCCGTAAAACAGCGCAAGCACTATTCCTATGGCAATAAGAAAGCCGTACCAGTATACCTTGAAATTTACTCCCGGTATCGTGAAGCACACCCTGTCAATGGTTATGCCCGAATTTAAAATATTGTCCGAATCGCCGAAGAACGGAAAATACGTCTTGTTTGGGTTATCCTTGATAGTGGCTATCGTTTCTTTGCTCACCTCTTCGGCAAACATTAAAAGTCCGTTTAATGATGTCATATTCTTCTCTCCATTATGTTTTATTGTTCTTGTCAGTTGGCAGCACCAAAGACATTGCCATGCGCTCGAGGTCAAACAGCTCGGGAAGATCTTTAGAAATATCCTCAAAGGTCATTTCCGCAAAGACTTCTATATTGTCAAACACATCTATTCCCATAAGCGCGGAACTCAGCATTATCTCCGCACAGTACTGCACCTTGTCAAAACCGCGTATCATGCTGCCGTATCTTGCTTTTTTAAGAATGTCAAAACGCTCTCTGTCAAGACCGTTTTTGGCAGCCGCAGCTATTTCGTCCTGTATGCGTTTTGCAACGGCATGGGGGTCTTTCGACTCGCCGCTGAATACGTTGTAAAAATAGCCCGCACCGTAACAACATTCGGTCGAGAACGACGAGTTTATCAGCCCTTCTTCCGTCAGCTTGTTGTAAAGCTTAGAAGTATTCCCAAGCAAAAGCTCCATTATCATTGAGGCTTCATAGCTCTTTTTAAGCTGCTCCTTGCCGCTGTAGGGGCGGCACTTGTAACCTATATTAAAAATAGGCTGACCCACAGGAAAAACCGATGTTATTTCATTTTGCGCTATTCTGTCAGGCTCGTTGAACGGCCTTACCTCAGGTTTAATGTTTTTTGAAGGCACAAGCAGCTCGTCGCAAATTCTAAGCACCTCGTCAACATCTATATTTCCTGCTATGCAAAGAACCATATTATTCAAATTATAAAACGTATTATAGCACTGATACAAAAGCTCGGGCGTTATTTTTGCTATAGATTCAACCGTGCCCGCAATATCTATCCTGACAGGGTGTTCTACATACAGGCAATTGAGCAAATCATAAAATGACTGCCGTTCGGGGTTGTCACGGCTCATCTGAATTTCCTGACCTATTATGCCAAGTTCTTTTTCAATAGTCTCTTTTGTAAAGTACGGTTTTTGCACAAAGGACAGCAGTACCCTGAGCGAATCTGCATAATTTGCCGTGCAACTGAAAAGGTATGCGGTGTGATCAAAGGTGGTGTATGCGTTTCCCATAGCTCCGGTTTTGGCATACAGTTCAAAAGCATCGCAGTCTTCATTTTCAAAAAGCTTGTGTTCAAGAAAATGCGCTATGCCCTCTGGCACGTCGGTAAAGTTTTCTTCACCCTCAATTCGAAAGCTGTTGTGCAGCGAACCGTATTTTGCCGCGAACAGCGCCTCCGTAGTGGTAAAGCCCTCCATTTGCCAAAGAAAAATATCAAGTCCGCTGGGGTGTTTCACATAAACGTAGCTGTCGCTGCCCTTGGGGGCGCTGATGACTTTTCTTTCATATGCACCGTATTTATCACTGCTCATCGTGTTCCTCCTCTCCGCTTGTCGGTCGCAGAGCGTACACAGAGTCAAGCCTGAAACTGTTTGCGGTAGAAATTATATCTTCACGCGTAACTGCATTAAGAATATCTATCACTTCATTCGGCGTATAGCAAGTACCTCTGCGGCACTGCACCATATACCACGATATAAGCGAAAGCATACTGTCATAGTTGCTGCGAAACGCGCCCGTTATCATCAGTTTTGTTTCCTGGAGTTCTTTTTCAGTTATATCGCCGCCGCACAGCAAAGAAAACTGCTCATTTATGGCATCTGTAGTTTTTTCAAGGTTTTTATCGTCAATGCCGCTTTCTACAAGAAGCGTATTACTGTATTCGGCAAAGATAGCAGAACAGCTGTAGCACAGGCTCATTTTCTCACGTACGTTCATAAACAGCTTTGATGTGGGTATCAGTCCGAACAGCGCAGCTAACAGTTTTGCGGCATACAGATCGCATTTTGGCGATTTATACGCCATTACCAGCCTTGTCTGTTTTATGTCCATGTTCTCTGACATCTTTTCCGTCTGCGGCTTTATCTGCGACGGAACATAATATTTCGGCTTATGAACATTTCCCCTAGGTATTGCAGAAAAGGCATCTTCAAGCATTTTTACAGCATCGGATACATCTTCCGAACAGCCTACATATATTTCTATATGCGAATCCGCCAGAAAAGACTTGTAAAGCTTAAATACCTGCTCATTTGTAACGGCTTCGGCTTCTTTGCGTTCACCGTATATGACAGCGCCCAGTTTTTCGCCGCGGTAAATAAGTTTTGAAGTCGCCTGTTTCAGAGCATACGAGCCTTTGTTATTTATCTCTGAATCTATCTCGTCCAAAAGTTCCTGCTTTAAAAGCGCAAATTCTTTGCCGTTGAACGCACCTTTCTCGGTCTTTGGCGAGAATATAGCACTAAGCAGCACCTTCACAAGCTCTGCGGTCACTTTTTCGTCGCCTATGGTATATCTGTCAGCTATACAGCCTGCAAGAAAAGTTGTGACATAGTTGTTTCCAACAATTTTTTCCGAGTCGGAAAATGTCGCATCATAAAGCGAGGCAAGCTTCATATTAAGCGCCTCACGCGTGGGATAATCAGCATTTGACACCGACAATATATTAGGCAGCAGCGCACGCGCCGAAGTTTCCGACGGTTCAAAATCGCTGACAAACTGCACCGCGATATAATTTGTTTTGAACTTGTCGTCGCGTATCTCGCTTATATACACACCGTCGGCAAGCTGTTTTCTGTTGTATGTTACAGGCAATAAAAGCACCTCTTTCACTATCAAACTTGTGTTTATGCATTAAAATATATTATATCACAACTTTTCAGAAATTTCCATAGTTTCAGCGTTATTTTATAAATTTTCATAAAACCGTCACAAAAACAAGATCCCGATGTAACATTTGTATACATCGGGATAGAAAAAATTGTCAGTTCCAGTCGGCTAAAACGGCATGACCCTCGTCAAGCGAACTTTTAATATCTATAACTCGCTGATTTTTGCTGCCCTTGAAATGAAGCTCCAGACTTCTCTGCCCCAGTTCAAATCTGCCGTCTATTAGAAAATCAACATATTCAAGCAGATCGCGCCAGCCGTTGGTTTCGTTTGCGCCGTCAATAAGCTGTTCATAGGTATAGCCCGTATAGGTAATGACATTCAGCCCATGTTCTTTGGCGGCTTTTGCTACGGGTACAAGAGCCTTTGCCTGGCACATCGGTTCTCCGCCGCTCAAAGTTATGCCGTCAAGCAGCGGATTTGACAAAAATTTTGAAATGATCTCGTCGGTATCTGCTTCACTTCCGCCGTTAAAATCATGCGTCTGCGGATTATGACAGCCCTTGCAGTTATGCGGACAGCCCTGCGTAAATACCGTAAATCTTATTCCCGGTCCGTCAACTATAGAATCATTGACCGTGCCTGCGATCCTGAGTTTCAAATCAAACTTTCCTTTCTTTCCGATATTACAGACTGTGCTTTACTCTGTCCTCTACCTCGGCGCGTTTTGCGTTGTTGAATCTGTCAAGCGTACCTACAAGGTAGCCGGTTATTCTTCTTATACGCTCAAAGCCTACCTGATGTTCTTCCTCGGTACGTCCGCACTTGGGGCAAACATCGCCTATTATGCCTGTATATCCACAGCATGGGTCGCGGTCAACAGGGTGGTTGATAGAGCCGTAGCCAACGCCGCTTTCTTTCATGCAGCGAACTATCTTTTCAAAAGCCGGCAAGTTTTGCAGCGGGTCGCCGTCAAGCTCAACATAGCTTATATGACCTGCGTTTGTCAAAGCGTGATACGGCGCTTCTATCTTAATCTTCTCAAACGCGCTGATAGGATAATATACGGGAACATGGAAAGAGTTGGTATAGTAATCTCTGTCTGTAACGCCCTTTATTATGCCGAAACGCTCTTTGTCCATTCTTACAAATCTGCCCGAAAGACCTTCGGCAGGGGTAGCAAGCAGCGAGAAGTTGAGCGTATACTTCGCGGTCATCTCGTCCATGCGCTTTCTCATCTTTGTAATTATTTCAAGACCGAGTTCCCTAGCCTCTTCGCTTTCGCCGTGGTGCTTGCCTATAAGAGCAACAAGGCATTCAGCAAGACCTATAAATCCAACGGAAAGTGTACCGTGTTTAAGTATCTCGCCTACCTCGTCATCAGGACCGAGCTTTCTGGAATCTATCCAAACGCCCTGACCCATAAGGAACGGATAGTTCTTTACCTTTTTGCTGCTCTGTATACGGAAACGGTGCAGCAGCTGGTCAACGCAAAGATCTATCATTTCATCGAGGCTGTCAAAGAAAGTGCCGATATTTCTGTTAGCCTTTATTGCAAGTCTCGGCAGGTTTATCGAGGTAAAGCTAAGATTTCCTCTGCCGGTAACTATTTCTCTGCTCGGATCAAAAACGTTGCCTATAACTCTTGTGCGGCAGCCCATGTAAGCTATTTCGGTGTTGGGGTCGCCCTCTTTATAGTAAGGCAGATTGAACGGAGCATCTATAAACGAGAAGTTCGGGAAAAGCCTCTTAGCCGAAACGCGTATAGCCAGCTTGAACAAATCATAGTTGGGATCTTCGGGATTATAGTTTACGCCCTCTTTTACCTTGAATATATGTATCGGGAAAATAGGTGTTTCGCCGTTGCCAAGACCTGCCTCCTGCGCGAGCAGCACGTTCTTTATAACCATTCTGCCCTCTATCGAAGTATCCGTTCCATAGTTTATAGAGCTGAACGGTGTCTGCGCGCCTGCACGGGAGTTCATGGTATTAAGATTATGTATAAGAGCCTCCATAGCTTGATATGTAGCTCTGTCAGTCTCTTTTTCGGAAGTCTTGTATGCAAACTTCTGTATCTTGTCGGCAGTGGCGCTATCGGTAAATCCTGTCAGCAGTTCTTTTTCAGCCTTGAAATAGTTCTCGTCCATATTAAGGGCAGGCTTCAGACCCTGCTGCGAGAGCTTTTCCTTTATCTGCTTTGCGATATCTTCTGCATCGGTAACGCCTGCAAGCAGTTCGAGAGCCCTTGCAATGTTGTCAACATAGCGGTGTATGAATGTCTTTCTTACGCCGTCTGCCATGGCATAGTCAAACATAGGCACGCTCTGACCGCCGTGCTGGTCGTTTTGGTTAGACTGAATAGCAATGCAGGCAAGAGCGGCATAGCTGGAAATATCGTTGGGCGTTCTCAGGTGACCGTGACCTGTAGAAAAGCCGCGGTCAAACAGGTCTTTCAGATCTATCTGGGTGCAGGTAGTCGTAAGAGTATAAAAATCAAGGTCGTGTATATGTATATCTCCCTCAGCGTGAGCCTTTGCGTGCTTAGGGTCAAGCACATACATCTCGTAAAACTCTTTAGCGCCCACAGAGCCGTATTTAAGCATAGTGCCCATGGCGGTGTCGCCGTCAATATTGGCGTTCTCTCTCTTTATGTCGCTGTCCTTAGCCGCCTTGAAAGTAAGGTCTTCATACACCTTCATAAGACGTGTATTCATTTCTCTTGCTCTTGTGCGGTTTGATCTGTAAAGAATGTAAGCCTTTGCGGTGGCTGCATGACCTTCTTCTATAAGCACCTTTTCAACAATATCCTGTATCTGCTCTACAGTAGGTGTTTCAAGGTCGTTTGCCATAAGCTCATCGCCAACTTTGCCTGCAAGAAGCAGCGCCTCATCATAGTCTGTACCACCTACAGCCTGTGCGGCTTTGAAAATAGCATTAGCTATCTTCTCAATGTTGAACGTTACTGTTCTTCCGTCTCTTTTGCGTATCCTTGTGATCATTTTGACTATCTCCCCTTAATTTTATTTTAGTATTTTACTATTTTACTATTTTACTTAGTACATCTAGCAGAGAGCGGCACGGTCAATCACAATATATTGTGGTCGAAAGTCGCTAAATAACAGTATACAGTATTGCAGTCTTCAAGTCAAGGGGGTGCAGCAACTTTTTTGCCTTTTGAAAGATAAAATTATCAAGGCAGTTTTTGGTTACTTTGCACAAACAACAACATACCTTTACATACCTGAGCAGATCAAACCGCGCTGTATCGGCGCAGGCAAGCAAACGTGCATATTTTCACAAAATGCAAAAGCATAAAACAACAGCCTGTAAAGAAATAAACTTTACAGGCTGCGCATCATCAATATATCATTATATAGTCTTTATAAAATTTTAGTTGTCATTTGCCATGCTGTCATCATCAGTCGCAGAGCTGTCGCCGCCGTTGATATAAACGGTAGTCACCGCAGCTGCTGATTTTCCGTCGTCCGTCTGGTTTTCTTTGCTCAACACATCGTCAAGCGATGTTTTATACATATACAGTGCAAAGAAACCCACCAGTATAAGCACGACTATCAATACTATTATTTTTATATTCAGCGATATTTTCTGCCACACTGTAAGCGGCTTTTTATCTTCGTTTTGTTTGCTCATTTTTATTTCTCCGTTCCGCCTAAGCTTAATAAACACCTATAAATTCAAGGTAGTTCTTTTCAGGCAGTCTTACGGTGGAGTTCGTTTCTTCGCTCTCGCCCTCCATTTTATAGGTCAGCGTATCGCTTCCGCTCCAGTAAACTTCCGGTACTTTGCCCCTGCCGTAGAAAAACTTTACTTTTCTCTTTATACCCTTTTGTTTAAGCGTGAAAAACTTAAAACTCTTGTCCTGTCCGTGCGGAACGACATATATAATTACCTGTCCGTCCTCTTTGTTCTGAACGTCGCACAGATAAAACTCCATTGTTCCGTCAGGTGAAATGGTATTGTCGTTTGCTGTAAGCTGCAAAACATAGTTCATATCATACATAGAATACACCGGGTCGTCGGGCGACAAATTCTCATCAAGAATCGTTTCAACAGCAGATGAACCGAACAGCATATTGAATATAAAGTATGCAAAAATGCCCAGTACATACAACATAATGTAAATAGTACCCAACAGCACTTTAAGATTATTCGGTACTGTTATATAGAAAAACATTATTATCGCAACTATAAGCGGCGGCACAAATATTACGATATTGTGCATATTGAATATCACAAGAAAGAACACGATAGGCAGCAGCAAAAGTCCCGTTATCTTCGTTATTATAATGTCTTTCGTGTACAGCATAAACACAAGGAACAGCGCGCTTAAAATAAAATGCACCGCAAAGAAAGCACCCTGTGCGCCTTTCCTTATCTCCAGGTCATATAAAAATGTGGCAACAGTCAAAAGCAGCACTTCTGCGATATACACAAGGTTGAATACTGCCAAGCCCCGCTTTACCCATATGTTTTTTAAAATGTCTTTCATTTTTTAATAGTCTGCCTTTCATACATTTTACAGCGGTCAGTCGTTTGAAGTATTGACTATAAGCTGTTCGCCGCCCTCAAGACCGCTGATTATCTCGACCTTTCTGCCGTTTTTGTCAACAATGCCCGTTTCAACGTCCATTTCCACCTTTGTGCCGTCAACAAGAACGTTTACATACTGCCTGCCGCCTGAGGACTTCAAAGCCCTTTGATCTATAACAATGGTATTCTCTTTATAGTTCACGCTGAAATAAACGTGTATCGCGCCAAAATCGTTAAACTCCGTACCCTCGGGAAGATCTATCACATAATTAACGCCGCTGCCGTATACGCCGCCTTCTACCGTAATTATGTCAACTACCTTGCCCTCAACGGGTTCTCCGTTCATCTGCGCAACTTCTACCTTACTGCCAAAATTAACGTTTTCAATAGGCGCATTGTTTACGAATGCACAAAGATATTTACTGCTCGTGTCGGCTATCTCACACAAATACTGTCCTGCCTGCACCTGCATACCTGCGTGAAGTTCATCGCCGTTCATAGTTATTCTGCCGCTGCACGGGGCGTATATCTTAGACAAAGAAGCCTTGTCTAGAAGTTTATTATAATTGTTTTGCTCAAGCTCATAAATTACCTTGGCCTTTTCAAGTTCAGCTCCCGTTATCCCCGAAGCGACCATGTTGTCATAAGTTTCTTTGGCGCTGTCTGTAACTACCTTCTGCGTTTCAAGCTCATCTGTAAGATCATCGGAAATAAGTTCACATATAAGCTGACCTTCTTCCACGGTCTCTCCCGTATAAAGTTTACCTATTATGCCGTTTTGCTTGATATAAACGTACTCTTTGTAAGGGTAGTCAAACTCGGTATTCTGAATATCGTATACCGAACCTATTGAACCTACCTTTACTTCCTGGGTATCGTATTTTATCTCGGTAGCGTCGATAATAATATCCTGGGCTTTGCTGCTATCGTCCTTTTTACCGCAGGAAGACAGAGAGAGCATCATTACCGCCGCCATGACAGCGGCAGCCGACCTTTTTAGCATAAACAGACCTCCCCTCACAAACGTGACATACTACTTATATTTTAGCATTATCAAATTAAAATTACAATATCAACAAATCCGATTTATAAACATTGTATAAACATACAAACCCGCAAGGAAATTTTTGTATATCTTGACTATATAAGTTCAGCTATTATGCTGTTAGATACCAAAAAGCCTTGTGCGGTAAGTGAAAGCGTTTTGCCGTCATACACAGCCATACCGTGCCTGCAAAGCTTTTCTGCCAGCGTTTCAAGCGCCGCCGTATCGCCGCCAAGTTCTTTGTACTTTTGCACGCCCATGCCGTCTGAAAGCCTTAAAGAAAGCATGATATATTCTTCAAGGGCGTTACATTCGCCGTCTTCTAAAAGTTTTTTTGGCGCGTTTATATAGTCTTGAATATCCCTGTCATAATAGTATCTTTTGCCGCCTATAAAAGAATGTGCCGACGGTCCAAAGCCGTAATAAGGCACAAGCTGCCAGTATTTCATATTGTGCCGCGAACGCATACCGCTTTTACAGAAGTTTGAAATTTCGTACTGCTCAAAACCATTTTCTTTGAGCCTATCAACCGCTGCCAAATACATTTCCGCGCTCTCATCTTCGTCGGCGACCCTGTTTTTTATTTCATCGCAGTCATACGGCGTGCCTTTTTCAATTTTGAGCATATACGCCGAAATATGCGTTATCGGCAGACAGCACAGCTTATCAATTGAAAACATGAGGCTGTCAATGCTCTGCCCTATTATGCCCATCATCAGGTCACAAGAGATATTTTCAAAGCCTGCATCATACACATCAAGCAAAGACCTTTCAGCCTGATCAAAGCTGTGCAGCCTGCCAAGCGTTTTAAGCTCTCTGTCAACGCACGACTGCACGCCAAACGATATTCTGTTAAATCCTGCCGCTAAAAGCTCTTTATAATAATTCTTGTCAGCTGTAAACGGATTGCTTTCTACCGTAATTTCAGTATCTTTTTGGATATCAAAGGTACTTTTTACCGCTTCACAAATATCTGTGAGCAGTCGAGCAGGCATAAGGGTAGGTGTTCCGCCGCCGAAATATATCGAATCTACCGAGATCTCTTTACTGCCTGTACTCTGTATATCGCGGATAAGCGCTTTTGCATATACTTCAAACGTACTTTCCGCGCCTGCGAGAGAATAAAAGTCGCAGTATGGGCATTTTCTCGCGCAAAACGGTATATGTATATAAACCCCTGCGTTACTCATCGTCTTCACCGAATGCATTGTCTATAAAGCTTTTGGTATCCTGCGAATTGCTGCGCATTTTTCTTACCGCCGCACGACCGCCGCACCTTGCTATACACACAATGTACCCTGAAATATAACAGGTAAATATTTTTATAATGTAGATCGAAATATCTCTGTATGACAAATAAAAATACTTGGATCGGCTTTCAAGAAAGTCAACTATATGCCTGTGAACGATTATCTGCAAAAAAAGCCCCAGCCCGACGCTGAGAAGTGTAAAGAAAGTCAGTCCGCACAAAGCCTTTGACAGGCTGTTTTTTGCAAGCACAAAACCCATAAGCACACAGCCGAAAAGCGCGAGAGCTACCGCGAACCCACGCATTACATTTGCATAACATTCATATAAAAACGGAAAGACTGCCGCACCTATAAGCCCGCTTATTATCGACTGCTTTATATAGTTCTGTTCGTTCTCCATAAAAAAGAGTATGCCTTTCTATAGTTTTATCAAAACCGCCACGAAATAAAGTATCACAGCAAACATTCCAAATGAAAATACAAACCCCAGCGCAATTGCAAGTATCGCGTTCAGGTCGAAAACGCCGCCCTTTTTGGTAAGCAAAACACCGATATCTTCAGAGCGTTTATAAAACAGCCGCTTGCCGAAAAATTCAGCCGGAAATATGGTGCTTGCCACTTCACTGCCTATAATATACCAAGCTACCTTAAAGCGCGAGTTTTCTTTTTTGGCAATTTCTTTGAAACGCGCTTTTACACGTTTGCAGGTAAAAAGCCGAACCAGCGAAAATGCAAAGAAGCAAAACATAGCAAGGCACAAAAGGTCCAGCAGACACAAAAGCAAAAGACCTATATCAAAAAGGCTTACACCCACTAAGACAAGTATCACAAGCACGACCAATAGCGCGATAAGGTATTCCATTCGCTCCTCCTTATTCGTCAAGCTTGAGAACCGACATGAATGCCTCCTGCGGAACTTCAACGCTGCCCAGTTTGCGCATTCTTTTCTTGCCCTCTTTTTGCTTTTCCAAAAGCTTTTTCTTGCGCGTTATATCACCGCCGTAGCATTTGGCAAGAACGTCTTTGCGGTATGCTTTTACTGTTTCCCTTGCGATTATCTTGCCGCCTATAGCCGCCTGAACGGGTACTTCAAACATCTGACGCGGAATGTTCTCTTTAAGCCTTTCAACCATTTTTCTGCCGCGCGCATATGCATTATCTGCATGAACTATAAACGAAAGCGCATCTACCATTTCGCCGTTCAGCAAAATATCCAGTTTTACAAGTTTGCTTCTCATATAGCCTTTCAGCTCGTAATCAAACGATGCATACCCTCTTGTGCGCGATTTAAGCGCGTCAAAAAAGTCATACACTATCTCATTAAGCGGCAGGTCGTAATGCAGGTCAACGCGGTTTTCTTCGATATACTTCATATCTTTGAAAACGCCTCTGCGCTGCTGACAAAGCTCCATTATATTTCCCACGTGTTCTGACGGCGAATAAATATGCGCCTCAACGAAAGGTTCTTCGGCGTATGAAATAAGCGTAGGGTCAGGGTAATTTGTAGGGTTGTCAATATACAGCGTTTCGCCGCTTGTGAGCGTTACTTTATAAATTACCGACGGCGCTGTAGTTATAAGGTCGAGATCGTATTCACGCTCCAACCTTTCCTGGATTATCTCCATATGCAAAAGCCCTAAAAATCC
>CANRDG010000038.1 GCA_947629275.1 uncultured Clostridia bacterium
AAGCTGTTTGAGGAGTTTAAAAGAAGATGCGAAAAACTTGGCAGCAGTATAGCGCTTGACGACTTCGGTACGGGATATTCAAACGAGTCTAACCTGCTTAAAATACAGCCGGCATTTATTAAACTTGATCGCTCACTTATAACCAATATAAACGCCGACGAACAGAAGAGAACGCTCGTTGAGGGTCTTGTAAACTTTGCGAAAAGACATAATATAAAGGTAATTGCCGAGGGCGTTGAAACAAGAGCGGAGCTTGAGTACGCTATCTCTATAGACGTTGACTATATACAGGGCTACTATACTGCAAGACCTCAGCCTGTGTTTATAGACAAAATATCGGACGACATAGCAGATCAAATGATCTCCGCCAATCTTAAACGCTCGGGCAGAAATGAAAACAATACATATGAGACAACGCAGTCGGGCGAGATAGATATTGTAGAGCTTGCGCTGAACGGCTATTCGGAGCTGCTGATAAAACATTCGCCCGTAACTTTGAGCGGTGATGCTTCACGGCAGGTAGATATGCTTGTTACCGTGCAGGACGATATGACAGCGCAGATCGTAATGAACGACTGTACGCTGTTTAGCCGCCCGTATGTGCTGCGCTGCGGTGAAAATTCAAAGGTAAGCATTGAAATGCACGGAAAGAATAAATTCTTCGGCGGATTTAACGTGCCTACCAGCGCGGAACTCAGCATAAGCGGAGACGGCAGCTGCGATATGGAAATACATACCATTGACCCCGTGGCTTTCGGCAGCGAGGCGGAGAGCGGTTTTGGCAAGATAAACTTTGGTCTTACCGGCAAATGCAATATGGTGATGATAGGCGAGACCGTTATAGGCTTCGGCGGAAAATACAGCTCTATACATTCCGAAATATCTATTCACGATGCAGATATAGAGATAGAGCAGAGAGGCATAAGAACTATAGGCGTCGGCGCTGAAAACGGCAGTCTTATGCTGAATATAAGCAATTCAAGAATCAACATAAAGGGCAACGGCGACAAGCTTTTGGGAATAGGCAATACCCAGGGCGCTATAGATGCCGAGCTTTCGTCCTCCGATATATCGGTAACTCTTGGCGGAGATATGGCTACCGCTTTTGGCATACTCAGAAGCGGCAGCGGTAGCGTTAATATTACAGACGGCTGTCATTTCGATATAAACGAAAAGGCCAAGTCTATAGTGGGCGTAGGCGCGCGCGACGGAGAGTTTGAGATATACTGCTATGACAGCGTCATAGATGTTTTCGCAGAGGGCAATGAGGCTGTCGGCATGGGCGATATATCAGGCGAAACTTCCGTTTATATAAAGAGCGGTTCTGTGCTGCATATCCATGTCGCATCGGTGTCGCCGCGTGCAATATTTACCGAGCGCGGTCAGATATACATAGACAGCGGCAATATCATCAGCGATGCATATATCAACGCTCCGCGCAACAGCAGGGGAGAGGAGCTTGTTTATCATAAGCTGAGAGCATCGGAAGATCTGTTCTTTGATAATTATGACAACGGCGACAGCGGCTGCTATATCGCGCCCGTATATGATAAATGCCCCGACTATGTGGGCGTTTACCTGCCGGAGGGTTTTATGCCCGAGGGTGCAGTGATGTATCAATAAACAAAAATGCTCCCGTAAGCAGCGTATCAGCCTGCGGGAGCGGTTTTTATTGTATTTTGTTATCTAGTTATTGCCGTCGGTATCGGTTATCAGAGCCGCGTAGTAATCGCTCAACATCTTAGCCGACCTGTTCATAAGCTTCATGCTCTCTTCCGCACGGTCGCTGTTTTCGTATATCCCTAAGCCTGCGTATTCGTGCGCCTGTTTTGCACAGTCTACCGCACGCTGTAACTGACCTGCCTCGGCGGCTTCGTTTGCAGCGGCAAGATATGCTATAGAGCGCAAAGCGTTTGCCTCATCGCCGAAAACTTCACAGTCGTACTCCAAAAGTTCTATCGCAGCGCTATGGTCGCCGTCCTCGATTGCTTTTTTCGCCTTTACTATCCTGTCAGCCTCGGTTGAATAAGCGCCCGACTGCGGCAAAAGCGATGCCATAGAAATATCCAGTACGTCTGCAAGATATTCAAGCGTTTTTATAGACGGTGTGGCAACGCCGCTTTCTATCTGACTCAGCATATTGCGCGTTATAAAATCGCCGACCACTTCGCTCTGTGTCATCTTCTTGGCAAGACGCGCCGCTTTCAGTCTTCTGCCCATTTCTTTCGCATCCATATTTTAAGCCTCCCTTACTGTTATTACATAATGTCAACGAAGCGTAAAAGCTCTGTAAACTTCATTTACAATATTATAACACATTTAAATATTTTTTTCAATAGGTAATTTGAATATTTTCCGTATTTTTATTGACAAATCGCAAAAATGGTAGTAAAATTTTATTGTACGATGTGTAATATGACAGGAGGGACGGTATGCTTACATTTGATCAGCTGAAATTTATAGTCAAATTTTGTGTGCTGACCGTTGTATTGAATATAGGCTGCGGTATACTCGTGCCGCTGCTTATGGACGTTATGACCAACGTCGTAGCCGACAACAGCGTGCAAAGCGTGCTCGCCTCCGATGAATTGCAGTCCTTCTGCGCGTGGATAGTTATGCTCGCGTTTATGTGCTGGGTGATATGGGAGGACGGCAAGCGCAATACCGCATACGGCAGATTTGACCTTTTCAGCAGTATAATGTGCTGCGCCGCTATGTTTTTGGTGTATTTCTTTCCCGTGCTGTTTATAGACCACGCCACCGATACCCCAAAGCTGCTGCTCATGCAGTATTTTGTCACCTGCAAATGGGTGAACGGCAGCGATTATACCTCGGCGGTCATTATAGCCGAAGTTATTTTGATAGCTCTGCTGATGACGGTGTACTTTGTCAGCCATGCAATTTATTTGAAAAAACACCCCGATGTGTAAACTTAAAAGCCTTGCAGGGAAGAAAATGTCAGCCCCAAACGCCGCTGTTAAGGGCTTTTTAGTCAAACTATATAAAAAGAAGCGAAATTTTTTTACAATAAATTAAACAAAATATCTGCCCAAATGGCTTGATTGTTGGGTGTGAAATGTGTTATAATAAAGAAAATGTGTTAGTGCGACTTGAGATAAGTTGTATAACATCTGTGGAGGTGTAACTATACAGACATGAAGAAGTTTGTTTATGTTGCGAAGGATACTACCGGTAAGACCATAAAAGGCAGTATGGACGCCGAGACCAAAGAAGAGGTCAACGCCAAGATATATGACCAAGGCTGGTTTCCGGTAAAGATCCAAGCCGATCTGGGCAAGGGTACTAATTCCGCGCACAAATTCAAAACAAAGGAGCTGTCTTTCTGCTGCCGTCAGCTGTCGGCAATGATGTCCTCGGGACTTACGATAGTAAAGGCTTTGGACATTCTGTATAAGCAGATGGATAACAAATCGGCTCAACAAACGTGGCTGGACGTTTATGAAAGCGTTCAGAAAGGTGCAACGCTGACCGAAGCGCTCCAGGAAAAAGACGGCTGTTTCCCCGATTTCTTTATCAGTATGATAGGTGCGGGCGAATCTTCCGGTACACTGGACGTAGTAATGGCAAGACTGCAAGACCATTACGCAAAGGAAAATAAAACGACGAACAAGGTAAAGGGCGCTATGATGTACCCGATAATCCTTGCCATACTCTGCGTTGTAATGGTAATAGGTATGTTTACTCTCATACTTCCTAATTTTGCAGGAATGATGGCAGAGGAAGATATGTCGGTACTCAGCCGTGCGCTTTTCGCATTTTCCGATTTTATGATCGAAAAATGGTGGCTGCTGCTTATAATCGTCGCAGTAATAATCTTTGCGATAGTTTACGGACTTAAAGTAGAAGCCGTAAGGCTGAAATTCGACGAACTGAAACTGAAATTCCCGAAAGTCGGCTCACTCCTCAAGATAATCTATACCGGACGTTTCGCCAGATCAATGTCGTCACTGTATTCTTCCGGTATACCTATGGTAGAATGTCTTGAACGTTCATCAAAGATACTCGGTAATACATATATCGATGCAGCGTTTATACAGATAGTCGATGAAGTTAAGCAAGGTCAGCCGCTCTCCAGTTCGATACAGAAGACAGAAGTGTTCGACTCGATGTTCTGTTCTATCATCTATGTTGGTGAAGAATCGGGCGCGCTGGACGAGATACTGGCAAAAACTGCCGACTACTACGAAGAAGAATCAGATGCCGCTATTGAAAGACTTGTAGGTCTTATGGAACCTCTTATGATAATCGTAATGGGCGCCGCTATAGGACTTTGTCTTGCAGGTATATTCCCGATGCTGTACGGCGGACTTAACGTTGACGAATAATGATCCAAATAAACTGCGAATAAATCAGAGAGGTGAAAGAATAAATGCTGTCATTTGATATTTCGGACAGACAAATTTATGCCGTAAAGGGCGATAACGTGGGCGGAAAGATAAAGATCGAAAAGTCTTGTATCATAGATATGCCGCCTGATATGATCGTCAGCGGCGAGGTTGTAAACCTTACAGGCGCAAGCGACGTTATCCTCGGCAAAATAAGAGAGGAAAATATGTTCGACAAAAACGCCATACTGACATTCTCTTCAAATAATATAGTATTTAAAGAGCTTGTTATCCCCAAGGCAAAACCCGACCAGTTCCTTTCAATGGTACAGAATCAGATGGTGCATGAAATGGGTCTGACAAACGACTTCTCCATTTCATATACTATAGTAGGCGAAGCAGGTCCCGATAATCCGGGCGCTATGAAAGTGCTCGCAACTGCTTGTCCGTTTGCAGTAGTTGAAAGCTACAGAAAGCTTTTCGGCATAATGAACATAAGCCTGAAAAGTGCAAACATAAGCTGTAACTCCATATCGCGTATAGTTTTGTCGGATAAGGCGAACGCAGCAAAAATGCCGCTGCTCGTTATGCAGCTTGACCCCAACTTCCTCGGAATGACCTTGTTTGAAAACGGTCAGATGGCTTTTGCAAGATACGTTCCTATAGCCGAGGAGGACTACGATTCGGAGGACTATCTCGTTGAGGCTATGACAGAGAATATCTTCAGAATGTCACAGTTCAACAAGGCAAGAGGCGGCCCCGGTATCTCAAACGTTATACTTTACGGTCAGATAGACGACTATATCAAGTATGCCGACGAAATGGCAAAAATGGATATCGCAGTTTCGATACTCCCCGTTCCTCAGCAGATAACAGGCTATGAGAACTTCGAGTTTACGATATTTGCAAACGCCATAGGCGCGCTGTTCAAGAGAAACAAGCTTACTGAGCGCATAAACCTTTTGGAAATAGACAGCGCAACAGGACGTTCTACCGGAGCAAATAAGCAGTTCCTTGTAGTGCTGCTCGCCGGAGTTGCAGTAGTGTGCGCGCTGGTCGCAGCCGGAAAGATAGGTCTCGCGGCCTGGAATTCATCGGTAAGAAGCGATATCGACGATATAAATCAGAAGATCGCCGAAGCCGATAAGCAAATTCAGCAAGCCTCAGCTTATGACATTGTACTGCAAAAGGTAACAGGCTACCGCGACAGCGCAAAGGCTGTAAATCAGGCGTTCGATACCCTGCCGCAGCTTTCTAACGAGATCTATGACAAGATAGTTACTATGGCAGCAGATAACGGCGCTATTCCTGATGAAGATTCCAAAACAGGATTTTCTGACTTCTCCTATAATATCGGCGGTACGATAACAATAAGCAACATACGCTTCAAGTCAGAAGAAGACCTTATAAAATATGTTACGGCTGTAAGAGATTCCGGCGAATATTACGCATTTACATACAGCGGCTGGAATACCGAAGAAACCGATGACGGCGATCTTGTATATGTTCTCCCGTCAATGACACTCACTCTTAAAGAAGGCAACTTCGGACAGCAGCCTGCCGAAGATACAAGCGCTGATGGCAGCGGCACTGAATCTGAATAAAGGGGGCGGTCTTAGATGAAACTTACACAAAGAGATAGGGTCATGCTGACCGTATTAGTAATAGCATTGTTGATCTTCTGCGGAGCGTGGTTTATAATCAGACCGGCTTGGAAAGAAGTTCAGGCTTCAAAGAAGGAGTATAACGATCTCCGTTCTACATACCAGGCAAAACAGCAGGAAGTAGAACAGAAGGCTCACGTAAGAGATGAAGTTGCTACAATTACAAAAGAATGTAATGATCTGAGAGAGAGATTTTATGAAGACGAAAGCGCAATAAATATCTCTCACGAGGTAAAACAGCAGATGGACGAAGATAAAATAGAGATCACATCTCTTTCGTTCTCGCAGTCATCAAAACAGCTTGCTCCTTATTCATATACGTCCAGCGCCGGAGTAGATACACCGTTTGATGATTATGCAAATCTTGGTATTGGCGATGATGCCAGTCAGCAGGCAGGTTCGAACAGCGCGGCAATACCGACACAAAGCATAGGCTGTTATACGTTCTCGATCCAGTTCAAGGGCGCTACCAGAGACCAGATATTCAGCTATATAGATAAACTGAAAACTCTGGAATATAATACGCTTGTAGTAACGAGCCTTTCATTCAACGTTTCGGAAGCGACTTCTAAGGAAGGCTGCGACGGTTCGCTGTCGTTGGAGTTGTACTATATGACACCGCTCCAGATGCCAAGTCTTGATGAAATAGACAAGATGATTGAAGCAGGCACGTTCTCGATGTCGAGCAATACTGCAAGTTGATAATTTAACAAAAAACGATCAGGTGAAGGCGTAATTTCGCTTTCACCCAATCGTGTTTTATCGGACATGACGGTTTTTAACGATCTTACGAAAGGATGGTATTTATGACTGCAAAAAAACAACGCAGCAATAATGACGGTGCGGTATTGCTTACAGTGCTGACTGTGGCGTGTTTTGCGGCAATATTGCTGACGGCAGTGCTTTCGTTTGTTGGCCGTGCGCATACCAATGCGTATAACAATTACAACAGCGAACAGGCATATTATATCGCGTCATCAGCTTTGGGCAGTATTCATGATTACTTTGAAGAAGCGGACGGTTCTTATACCCAACTGATGAATATGGCTACCGCAAATGGCAATGCTGGCACAAGCGGCACGCTTAAGTTTTCCGGAAGCTCGGACAATAAAGAAATATCAGACCTTATCAGCGACAGCAACTGTACTGTTAAGGTATCCCGCATGGGCGACGGCTATATCAAAGTCGCTGTAACAGGCTATTGCCGCGGTCAGGCAGAAACGATAAATGCGTATTATACTGTTGAAGAAGAGAAGAGCAACGGTAACATCGATAACGCTCTTTATAGTGACGGTTCAACCTCTCTTGACGTTTGCGCTTCGTCCAGCGGTCCGTTTACTTCAAGAGATTCTTATAATATAAGAAACAATACCGTAGCCACGGGTACGGTCGTTGCCGGATTTAATTTTGTAACAAATGCAAATTATACATGGAAGTCCGACACCACCAAAAATGCAAAGAATTATGTTATTGTAGGTCATAACTGTCTGCTTAATAACCCGGTGAATTTCCTACCTAAAGACAAAAAGACCGCAGACGGAACTACACCCGACAATACCTCTCAGTTTATTGCGGTCGGCGGTATGTTCAGCGTTGTAAATGGTCCGACGCAAATTGGTGATATCGGCGGCAAGGAAATGGATGTTTATTGCAATAATTTTAGCATGTCGTCTAACTCTGCTTATACGCAGTATGGCAATATATACTGCTATAAAATGACTGAAGATGAATTTAAGAAAGTCCATAGCCTGCAAACTACTGATCTTACAAAAAATCCATGCGATTGTGATACGCTCGACATGAGCAAGAATGGCAAATTCACACTAAAGCCGGAGAGTAATTTTATTGTTGATGGCAGCGTTTATATTGACGGCGAATTTGATTTTGCAGCAAAGCCTCAGCATGAAACAAAAATAAGCGGCGATCTGTATTTAGGCGCTGACACAAAAATAATTTATAATGAATCAACGTTCTACAATGGCACTCAGAGCAATGTTAATTTTTCTGCTAGGCTCACTATCACAAAACTCCATGCTCCCGGTTTGTCATATAAGGATGTCGCAACGCTCGTAAAGCATGGTGTTATAAGATTTGAGGGTACAACTGAAGATTGGGCAAAGAATATAGATCCGAATGCAGGAGATACTGTGCTTTCTCCTATGCTTTCCCCTTATTTTGATACAGTTACCTTCAGCAATAATGTACCTACAAGCAGAGAGGCAAAGCCGCAAACAGACTTTATCGACGGTAATTATCAGAAGTCATATGAGCCTACAGCAGATTACCTCAGCAAACATATAGAGGTAAAAACTGCGTTTGAAGCTGCTGCCAATGACCCGACAAAATTTGATATTAAAAACTATTTTGTTACAGGAGGTCATACTGAATCTGATTTGAACAACGCCAGTTTTGACTACTATATAGATCATTCAAACGATGGCGTAAATGCGTGCGTATTGTCCGGATTGAATGGAGCTAACAGAAACAGTGGTCAGGGTGCAACTATATTTGTTGACCTTGACAAGATCGGCGCAGACTTTGTAATAGTATTGAAGCCACAATGGGGAAACAGCTTGACCTTTGAGCAAAATCAGGGAAATCCGACTATCGTTGTTAAAAACGGAGAAATGGACGAAAACGGAGAATGGACAAAGAAGCCGGAACACAATCTCTATATCATAACTGCAAAAGATGATGCAGGATATAAAATAACCGGACAGAAATTCGGTGTTTTCGATTACTATACCTATAAGTATGTTTGCATTGAAAGAAGAGCAATAAATGTTGCATCTTATATTGAAAACGGCGAACAAAAGGGTAGGGTATTCGCTTCTGCTGCTGATAATGAATTTACTGATAAATCAGGTACAGCAGTAGGTGTATATACGCCTATGCCAACACGCACATACTTCATGCTGTATAATGATAAAGATGAACTTCATTTGGAACAGGGAGAAGATGGTACACCAATATTTATTGAGGCGACCATATATGCACCTAAATCACTGATAGAAATACCGGATAGTTACGGTTCAAAACAAGTGTATCTGTTAAAGGAGCCTGATTCAAAGAAAGTAACATTCTTAGATGATGCCGACGGTACAAATGCAAGGCTGTCATGTCTGGGTGCAATAGTTTGCAGCCAGTTTAAGTGCGGAAACCAGTTTGGCGTATCGTTCGTACCGCCCTCACCTGATGCAGGCATCGGCGGCGGCTCGTCTAGCGGCGGAACAAAAATCGAATTCAGCCACTATGAGTCCAGATAAGGAGGCGTTTATATGAAATTGTTTAAACGCATACTTGAAAAGCGCAAAAATAATGAAAAAGGTCTGACGCTCGTAGAAGTTATAGTCGCGACTACTATATTCGGCATTCTTGCAGGTATGATATGCACTGCTGCTAATTATTCAATGAGACAGCAGACAGAGACCGTGCGCTGGAACGAACAGACCGACAAGCAGACTTCATACCTTTCTCAGGAAAGAAATGAAGATCAGACCGGCAAAGAATTTAATGGCGGCACAACGTCGTATAAACTTGTGCTTGTTCCCGATGCGGGAGGGGCAGATGTAGTTCTGACGGACGAAAATATCGGCATCTATCAGATGAATACCATTCATGATAAAGATGCTGCTGGTAATGACCTGCCCACCTTTGAAGATGCGCAGATATACTTTTTCCGCGTAGATAACCCATAAGGAGGCTGCTATGAATAATATGCAAAAACATAAGAATAATAGTGGCTTTACGCTGGTAGAGCTTATAGTTGTTATGTGCATCATGGGCATAATCATGGGCGCAGTTCTCAACTTTTTAAGACCTACCGCGCGGCTGTACAACACTACAAACAAGTACCTCAACCAAGAGGAAGCCGTGGATATGATAGCAGATTATCTTAAAGACGATCTGATGTATGCGACCGGTGTGTTTGTAATTAGAAGCAATCAAGCAGATATAAACGAGCTTGCTCAACGAGAAGCTTCAATGGTTGGTTCTCCATTTTTGGATAATTTTGATTTTAAAAACTGCATCGTGCTCGATAATACTTCAATACGCTCGTCAGGCACGGCAGCAGCTGTGAGAAGTGGTGCAACAGGCACTATTTCAAAGTATGCTCTGAAAAACGGTAGTTACGTTGACGTTACCTCAGACCCCTCGCTTTTGCAGGGCAAGGAGCTTTACAGAAATACGTTCGCACTGCAAGATCAGTCATTCATGGGCGAAGATCAGTACAGATTTGGTGTTTCTTGTAACACTACGGGCGAATTATGTGCTTTGACGGTGCACATGGAAGTAGCTTCTTTGGTGCGCGATGCTGACACCGATACTTATAAGGTGCATGAGATCGAGTTTGAAGCCGATAAGCCTATCGAATTTATGAATTTCAAGACAAGCACTGTAACAAGTCTTTTCGGCGTGTGGGATGATGCAGGGGCGTATACCGGCGATGATTATATTTACATCTTCTATAACAGAAAAGACAAGATAACGCAGGATAATGTGCGCTTTACTTGTGAGTTCTATCTTATGGATTCTGAGGGTAACTATATGGACGACCCTGTCTACAGCGCTACGGTCGTTGACCCTGCGGATATAAGAGAAGAAGTTAAAAAGAACGTTGAGGAACGCAACCTTGAGGTAATAGAAGGCACAGACGGCTATGTATATCGCAGAACAGGGTATTTTGCCACTATAAAGGACGTACATGATATAAATCATCCTAATGTTGTTGACCTTGCAAATATAACAGGCAGCACCCCGGGCGAGACCAGGAAATTGTATGCCGTATATACCAAGACTTTGAAGACGGACGAAAAAGTTTCAGTTAATTTCTATCAAGATAAAGATAAAAGTTATTCTATCAAGTCTGTACTTGACAGACCTTTTGGTGATGATATTACCTCTGAAGTACCTGCGTGGGAAAAAGAAACGGAAACCAGCACAGGAGTTTATGAAGTGTGCTACTGGGCTTCATGCTCTACCGATGAAAGGCAGCTTTCGTTTAGTCATATCACTTCAGATCTGGACGTATATAAAGCCAGCCATAAGGAGTATAAGGTTTCGTTTGTAGATCAAAGCGGTAATCCTGCTAAATGGATAGATGCTGACGGAAATGAAGTTGATTTTGTCAGAGTGCGTGAGGGCGAAGGTGTACTTGACACTCAGTTGCCTAGCCTCAACCCGTTTATCGTTGATCCCGGTGATTATTCATGGGTGTTCAAAGACGGTGAACATGCAGGAGAAGCAGTAGACAGTTCAAAGCCTATAAATGCTCCGACTACGGTAACTATAAAATTTGTTCCCAAACCTGCTGTTACTTTTTCTACAAGCTGGGACTCTCATAACCACTGGCCGGGATATTGCCAGCCAATAATCGTTATAACTGATACAGAAGAAATGACTGTTGATACGAAGTTTAAAATAACAATGAACTTTACTTCTGATCTTGACAACATAGCTAACGGACCGTATAATGCAAATAAGGTCGGAGAATCTATCACAGGTAAAACACTTGTTCTGACTGTAACACCGACAGGCAATACAAATCGTCTGGAAGTCAATTTCCAAATAAAGAACAAAGACGGCTCAGATTTTGATGTTGATCCGAGCTCGCTCGTAGTAGAAAAAATCAGTTAGTCTTTTTGCACCACCCTGCGGCTTAAAACCGCAGGGTGCCTGCAAGAGCTTCTCGGCAACGGGGCGCTCTTGCAGGCACAAAAAATGCCCCTGCTTTTCGCAGGAGCGTTGTGCTTTTGTTGTTTACTTTATAAATCCCGTAATGCGCAGATATAGGTCGCCAAGTTGGTTGCCCCATATCGCAGAAGCGGCAATTCCCAAAGACAGCCACGGGCCAAACGCGAATTTGCTGCCGCCCGTTACTTTCTTTATTATAATTCCTGCTATAGAGCCTGTAACAAGCCCTATTGCAAACGCGGCAACTACCGCTTTTACACCTAAAAACAAACCTGCCGCTGCCATTAAGTATACATCGCCCCTGCCCATGGCTCTGCCTTTGCTGGCAAGTTCGATTATCAAAAGTATAAGGCTTACGGCGAATATGCCTATTATGCGGCTCACTATGCCGACATCGTTGTTAGGTACTTCTTCAAGGCCCAGCTGACAGCGCAGAGTATCTAGTATACCAAGCAGCGCTATGAACAGCACCACATAGTTTGAAATAAGCTGCGTGTCCCAGTCCATAAAAAATACAACTATCAGCGCGGAAAACAGCAGACATACAAGTATCGCCCGAAGTGGGTAGTACATAAAATCATAGTACATAAATACAAGCACGTAAAGTATACCGTTCAGCGACTCCACAACGCAGTATCTCGGGCTTATCGGCGCGCCGCAACTGCGGCATTTTCCGCGAAGTATAAGCCAGCTGAACACAGGTATAAGGTCGTAGCGCTTTATCTCCGCGCCGCAGGTCATGCAGTGAGAGTTGCGCTTGATAAGCGATTCACCTGTAGGCAGGCGGTATATGCACACATTCAGAAAGCTGCCTATGGTTATACCGAATAAAAATATGAACACGTATACTATCAAAGAATATATCAGTTCGTTTACAGGCATTTTAAATTCCCCCTCTTATTTAATTGTAGCACATAATTTTATATTTTACAAGTGTTTTGATCTTGCAAAGCAAATTCTTATATAAAGGAAGGTTTAGTATGGCTGATACCAGAAATATGCGTATAGGTGATTACCTAGTTGAAAAAGGTCTGCTCTCCGAAGAGAACCTGATGAAAGTTCTCGCAAAGCAGAAAGAGTCAAAGGGCAAAATGTTCGGCGACGTTGTTGTAGATATGGGCTTTATATCCGACAAAGACTTTGCAAAAGCCCTCGGCGAAAGACTGAACGTAAAGTATGTAGACCTCGATCAGGTAACATTTATCCCCGAGGTAGTAAAGAAAATACCCGAGTCGGTCGCGAGAAAGTATAACCTTATCGCTACCGAACTCAACGGCAGGAGACTTACAGTTGCAACCAGCGACCCTGCAAACTTCTATATCTTTGAAGACGTAAGAATGATAACAGGCTGCGAAGTAAAGGCCGTTATTTCAACAAAATCCCTCATAGCCAAGTACATAGGTCGAATGTATTCCGCAGGAAGCGCCGAAAATATAGCCGCCGAGGCTTCTCAGGCAGCCGAGGACGATGACGATCTCGATCTCGAAAACCTTGATCTGTCGTCCGACAGAATCGAGAACGCGCCTATAGTTAAGCTTGCGAATACTATTATTGAAAACTCTCACCGCCATGAGGCTACCGA
>CANRDG010000039.1 GCA_947629275.1 uncultured Clostridia bacterium
AAAATTATAAAATTTTTTGTAACATAATATGCCTTGTGCGTGTACATATCAGTGAAAGTATTTTTTTACGCATCGCCATGCCCTGCCGCCGCGGCGCATTTTGCGGCGGAAACTGAATATGCTTACGACACGTGCAATAAAATCTACAAAACAGCAGCGGACATCGCCATTACTGACGGTGTCCGTTGCTGCATTATATTGCATTTTTTAACTGTTCACGCTGCCCATTATTATGCCCCTGCCGTTGGTGGAGATATAACACCTGCCGTAAACTTTGGGGTCGCCGACTATTTTATTATTCACGTTGCCCCAGCGTTCGGTATCGTCGTTTATCTTTTTCCAGGTCGCGCCCTCGTCGTCCGACATATACACGCCCCAGCCCTGATCGCCTGCCGCGCCTATGATATATATCGCCATATTATTTTTGCCCTCTGCGCCTTTGCCGAGACCTATAGCGTATGCCTCTGTAATATCGGCTGAAACTCTTACGGGGGCTTCATTTTTGGACATATCCATTTTAAATACCGTGCCGCCTGCTGTCAGCCATACTTCGTTTGCAACCTCGCTGCTCGCGACCATTTCACACTTTGTCATAAGCATGGCAGTCACGTATTCAAAGGTCTTGCCGCCGTCGGAAGATCTGTAAAAACTGCCGTCCTTGACTGCATAATAACGCATAGGGTCAACGCCGTCTGCAATAAATTGCGCGCCGCCGGGCAGACCGTCGCACAGGGTCCATGTTTTGCCGAAGTCGCTTGTAACATACCCCTGCGAACCTATAACGCCCGGCATCCATATAAACGACGAACCGTCGCACGCCATAGCCACCTGACCGCCGTTTTTGCCGCTTTCGCTATCTGGAAGCGTTTCAACATACTGCCATGTGTCGCCGCTGTCAGTGCTGTATGTAACAGGCATATCGCCCTGCTCCGTCGCTCTTACAACGTACTGAGCCGCATCATCGGCAGCCGCTAAGTCTGTGGAAGCAAAATCGCCGAAATGCTGCTGCGGCGGTGTGTTCACGTCATCGTGTCTGAATCCGTAAACATCGCCCATGGTGGAATAAAGTTCGGGACCATTCGGGTCGCTGGGCGAAACTATATCGGAAATTGCACATTCTTCAATGCCCATAGCGCGAACATCTATCTTCATATCGCCCGTTTTTACAGCAGAAAGATTGCTTGTGCCGTATACCGTTGCGCCCGTGCCGTACATAAGCTCTTCGGTGTTGAAAGGATTTAAAGCCAACGCGGAAGTCCACCAGCCGAGTTTTAATTGACCGTGCCAGTCAAGCCACGGGGCGTTTGAAATATCCATGGTGTAGTTGTTTTTCTGACTGTTCAGATCCCAAAAGCCCGTCCACGTTTCACCGCCGTCGTAAGAAACAAGGATATTATCCTGCGGCACCCAGCAGCACACCGTTGAAATGACCACGGTATCTCCCTGAACGTCAAGACCGCAGAAAGCGTGTTCAACGGGGGTAATGTTTATAACTTCGCCTGTCGAGATGTTTATTTTGCAAACATCGCCTTTGCTTGCGTCATTCGGGAAAGCCTTGTCTGCATATGTAACATACAAAAAGCCGTTTGAGACCTTGCCTTCATATGGGTATCGCGTGGATCTTTCGGTAGTGTTGGGATTTGAATCTTTTATGACTGACCACGTTTCTCCGCCGTCGTCGCTGCGGAAAATGTTGTCCTCATTGCCCAGAGCCGCACCTACAAATATAGTCTTTGTAGGCTTGCCTTTTTCAGAACTCGATCTATCGAACGCCACGAACGTAAGCCCCATTGAAGCTCCCTCGGCGGTTATCTTGCCCTTGGTGGGGAAAGATTCAACAGGCTGCCATGTAACGCCATAGTCTTCGGAGCGGTAAAGTCCCTCGGTGCGCGAGCCGAAATAAATAATGCTGTTGTCGTTGGGGTCTACCGCAAGTCGTTCTCCTGCGCCTCTGCCAAGCTCGTTGCCGCCAACGCCGAAAGGCAGGTCGGCTTTTACCCAATTTTCGCCGTAATCGCTTGAAGAAAGTATCGCGCCGTTTCCCTGCGACATATAAGTTCCGCAGGCAAGGTACACCCTGTTCGGTTCAACGGGGTCGGTGGCAATTGATTCAATGCCGTTGAGATTCCAGTCGTCAGCGCCTATGCAGTCGGTGATACATTCCCAGCGTTTGGTGTCTTTATTCAGCCTGTATGCGCCGCCCATATCGGTGCGCAGATAGGCAAGCCCTTCTTCGGTGGGGTTGTAGATTATGCCCGGTATGTATCCGCCGCCGACTATCTGAACGTTGCCCCAAGTCCAGCCGGTGTCGATGTCCTCACCGTTGTAATAGTCTATGTCATCTCTCTTTTCGCCGCTCGAAGATGAATTGTCTTTTCCTGCGCATGAGGTCATGCAGCCTGCCGCCGTTACAGCCGCCAGCATGATCGCCGCATAGCGCAATAAATTTTTGCACTTCATAAAAAATACACCTCTTTCAAAGTTACGCTTTTATAAAATGGTACAGCCTGCTCTGGTAGTCGCCCCATAAGTTTGCAATGTTTATGCCTGCGTTCATAAGCGCCGTCCCCGAAATTTTTACGTCGGGTGCGTTTTCTTCATAATAGTATGCGTTCTCGTCAAGACCTTTCAGCTTTATCCTGCGCGAGCGTTCATTAGGTCTGCCGAGAACCTGGACAAATTCCAGCAGAGCCTCGCTCTTGTCTTTCGCGGTGAACATCCACGCGTCCCAAGTGTTATCTTTGAACATATTGCCTATGCGGTAGTGGTCGCCCGTGCGCACAAGGCTGTTATACTTGTTGAAAGTTTCTATTTGCTTGGGTATCATATCTCTGTCCTGCTGCGGTATGCGCGTTACGTCAAGCTCGTATCCAAAAGTACCCACCAAAGCCACATTTCCACGCGTTTCAAACGGCGTGTTTCTGCCTACCGTGTGGTTGGGGCAGTCGGAAACGTGAGCGCCCATTGCCGAGCAGGGGTAGCACAACGATGTGCCGTACTGAATTTTAAGGCGTTCTATCGCATCTGTATCGTCAGAACACCATATCTGCGGCGAGTAGTAAAGCATACCTGCATCAAATCTTGCGCCGCCGCCCGAACAGTTTTCAAGAAGTATGTAAGGATAATCTGTAGTAAGCCGTTCCATAAGGTCGTAAACGCCTAAAACGTATCTGTGCCACAGCTCTTTTTGGCGTTCTTTCGGCAAAGCGGCAGAGCCTGCCTCGGTTATCTGTCGGTTCATATCCCACTTTATGCACTCGATGTTCGCATTGTCTAAAATGTTCCTCATTAAAGAATAGATATAGTCGCGAACTTCCTTGCGTGAGTAATCGAGAACATACTGTTCGCGGCAGAGAGTCATAGGTCTGCCTTTGACCTGTATCGCCCAGTCGGGGTGAGCCTTGAAAAGCTCGGAGTCGGGCGATACCATTTCAGGCTCGAACCAAATGCCGAACTTCATTCCGCGCTTGTTCACCTCGTCAACAAGGTGCTTTAAGCCGCCGTTTATCTTTTTTTCGTATACGAACCAGTCGCCGAGCGAGCTGTTGTCGCTGTCGCGGTGACCGAACCAGCCGTCGTCCATAACAAGCATTTCTATGCCCAGTTTTGATGCCTCGTCGGCAATGCTTATGAGCTTCTCTGTGTTGAAATCAAAGTATGTAGCCTCCCAGTTGTTTATAAGAACAGGGCGGCGCTTGTCCTTGTACTGACCGCGGATAAGGTGCTGCCTGTAAAGGTCATGGAATGTGCGCGACATTTTGCCTATGCCTCTGCATGAGTACACCATTACCACTTCGGGGGCGATAAATTCTTCGCCGCTTTCTAAAAGCCATGAAAAATCTGCGTGATTTATGCCCATTATGAAGCGCGTTTTCTTGTGCTGTGTGACCTCCGCCTGTGCGATAAAGTTGCCCGAGTACACAAAGCCGAAACCGTATGCCTCGCCGCTGTCTTCATCTGCATTGTGAGAGACCAGAGCGACAAACGGGTTGTTCTGGTGAGAGCTTTCGCCGCGCATTGAGTCTATAAGCTGTTTGCCGTGGTGAAGCGGAGCGCGTTCGACCTGTCTTTCTCTTGCCCACGAGCCGTTGAGAGTTATCATGTCATAGCCACAGTCGTCAAACTCAACGCACGCCGAAAGAGCCTTGGTGAGCGTTACAGGCTTGTCGCCGCAGTTTTTGAAACGCACGCTGCGCGTTATAACGTCAAGGTCTTCAAATGCCGTATACAAAAGCGTTACTTTAAGCCCTACAGCCTTGTCTACACATTCTATTTCAAGTGTCTGAGCCTCGTTTTCTTCTGCAAATGTGGCAGGCAGACCCGTAAGGCTAGGTTTGCCGCCGTAAATTTTATGCGAAACATATTCTAAATTGCAGGTGGAGCAGCCGTTTTCATCGGTTATTTTCAAAGCGCAGTCGCGGTAGTCGCCCGTGCCGAATGTGGGGTATTCCATAGGCAGGGTGTCAAGGTATGATGCCCTGTCACGGTCGTTGGTGAGCGGAGTGAAAGGGTTTTCATTAAGCCGGAGAAAATATGTAAGATCTTCGTCGGGCAGGCGTTTGCCAAAATAAACATGGGCAAGGTAGCCACACGGTGCGACAGCTAAAATATAGCTTGTATCTTTGGCGCAGATGTTAAAGCTTTGTGATTTTTCATTATAATATATTCCCATAGCAATGTCTCCCAAAATAATTTTACATAATAATTATAGCACATCTACCCGATATTTCAATAGAACAGAGGGGCATAAATCATCTGCAAGAGTATATTTTTTGTAAATTGCTTAAAATGATGAACAAAGAATATGTACAAGCCGTGCGATAATATATTTATATAATGTTATATATAGAGAGGAGAATTATTATGGCTGTAAACAACACTGCCGAAAAGAGCGGCGAACATGGTCTTACGCTGGAGAACAGGAAGCTGTTAAGTCTATCGGGAGTTACGGATATAGAAAGCTTTGATGAAAGCCAGATACTGCTTTACACGCAGCTTGGGGAGCTTGTGATAAAGGGAAGAGATCTGCACGTCAACGAGCTTTCGGTAGATTCGGGAAGGCTGACGGTGGAAGGCGACATATGGTCGCTTTCATACGGCGAAAAAGACCGCAGAGGCAAAACGGGGCTTATCAAGAGGGCGCTGAGATGATGCTCGCGATACTGCCAAAGGGCTTCAAAACGGAGATGATATTCTCGGTAGGCACCGAGGCAAGGCTGTTTTTGTGCGCTGTGGTGATAGGCGTGCTTTTCGGCATAGGGTACGAGCTGCTGCGTACCTTCAGGCGCGCGGTAAGGCACAGTGACATAGCAGTGTTTATCGAGGACTTTTTGTTCGTGGTGGTGTGCGCCTTTTGGTATTTTATATTCGTACACGCCACTGCGTGGGGACAGATAAGAATGTTCATATTTATAGGTATGGCAGGCGGCATGGCGCTTGAACAGCTTGTTTTTGGCGACATAGTGGCACAGAGCGCGGCGGTAGTCGCAAGGTCGGTGTTCCTGACCGTGGGCAAGATCGTGGCTTTTCCGTTCAGAAGTATAGTGAGAATTGCAAAAAATTCGGGGGCTAAATTTGTGCAAAGCTCTAAAGTTTTTAAAAAAATAAAAAAACCGCCCGAAAACGCTTGAAAGATAGTGAATAAGTGTTGTATAATTACTTTGAATACAATGAAAGGATAGCCTAGTCACAGGCGTAAAAGTTGCAAGTCAATGAATACGGGATCAAAAAATCAAAGCGGTCACAAAAGAACGATAGTGCATTATCTTGTCATAGTGGCGATAGTTCTGCTTATAGTGTATGCCGTGTTCGTCTGGGTATCTCAGAAAGCTGATATTGAAGAGCTTGCCCGAGAAAACGACGAGCTTTCGCAGCAGATAGTGCAGACACAGCAGCAGTGCGACGAGTACAACAGGATACTCAGCTCTGACGACCGTGACGAGTATATGGAGCGTATAGCAATTGAAAAGTACGGATACGGCTATCCGGGCGAACACCGTTATTACTTTACAAATATGGAATAGCGGTTCGGAAAGCGTTGTGTATATTTCAAGAGAGAGGTTATTATCCGTATGCGGCTTGAGGTCGGAAAAATTTACGAGGGAAAGATCACAGGAATAACAAAGTTCGGTGCGTTTGTCGACGTTGTCGAGCAGGGACACAAGGTAACGGGCATGGTGCATATATCCGAGATAGCAAACACCTATGTGAGCGAGATCAAGGATCATGTGCAGGAAGGTCAGACCGTAAAGGTCAAGGTGTTAAGCGTTTCTGACGATGGAAAAACTAGCCTGTCTATCAAAAAGGCTGAGGACAGCGGAAATCAGCGTCAGCAGTTCCGCGGCAAGGGCGACGGCGGCTTTAAGAAAAGGCGTCCGACGGGTGAGAGCGAGCAGCCGCCCGAATACATACCGACGAGGTCTACGCTAACAGAGAGCGGGGATCAGTCATTTGAGGATATGTTAAGCAAGTTCAAGGCGTCGAGCGAGGAAAAGATCGGCGATATGAAAAAAGCCAAGGAAAACAAACGCAGGAGCAATTCACACAGAAAGTAAGCGTGATGCAGGCTTTGAAAGATAAGTCTGCATTTTGTTTTGGATGATAAAGAGAGGAGAATAAAAATGACAAAGGACTTTAAAAACACATTCGCGTTCATATTTTTTGTGCTGGCAGGCATAGTGCTGGGGGCTTTTATAGCCTACATATGTGACGGCAGGTCGTATGTCAGCTGGCTGGCGTGGGGGCAGTCGATAGGTTTTGATCCTGTGCATATAGATCTGAACGTTATATCGTTTACGCTGGGTATGAAGCTTAATGTCACAGTGGCGCAGATATTCTGCGTTGCGATAATGCTTATAGTAAACGCCAAGCTTTGCAAAAGAGGTTGATTAGATTTGAATATGCTGAAAAGGCTTGCGGCGGTCGTTATTGCGGCGGCTTTGTGTGCTTCGTGTTCTTTTATGGGACAGACTGACAGCGGCGAAAAGGTAGAGGGTCAGGACATAATTGAAAAGTCCATGAAAACATACAACGAGCAAAACAGCGGCGGCTATGAGGCTTATGACAACACCACCGGAGATATGACGGAGAGATTCGTATATCAGTATGACGAAGTGGGATTTCTGATATATCTTTCGGAACAGTATAACGACGGCAAGGTCTACAAAGAATATTGCTCGGGGTATGCGACATACGTGGAAGAAGACGGTGTTGGCAAAAAGCTGCCGAAAAGCGATGACCGCGCAGTTATGTATACAAAAGATTATTCGCGCAACTCAAAGGCTACAGACGCGATATTCGGCTTTATAGCGAGCGGTGTTGAAAATGTGGAGCGTGCGGACACCGAGGACGGCGGCTGCACGCTGACTTACACATATTCGCCGCAAGATGCAGGTATATCGGTGGACGGCGGAACACTTGACAGCTATGTTATTGAATACACGCTTGACAGCTTTGAGACGGTCAGAGAGATACACCAGACAGCGAAAGGCAAAAATGACGACGGCAGCGAGCTTGTTATGGACTACACCGTGAAGATAATTTATTCGGGCGAAACAGGGGAGATAGAAAACCCGATAAAGGTCGAAAGTGCGGCAGATGAAAACAGCGGGGAGTGAGCGCACGGTATGGGCAGAAATGTTACCGAAACAACTGAAACAGTGGTGCTTAGTGCGGAGAGCAGGACTTTGCCGCAGAAAATGCACAGCCACTATCGGTATGAAATATTGTATGCCATGAAAGGCACGGCATCGGTAACGGTAACGGCAGGAAAGACAAAGTATATACTGACAAAGGGCAGTATTTTTCTTGTTCATGCAGGCGTAGTACATTCGGTGACGGCGGGACTTGGCGCTAAGGTTGTATCTGTAAGTTTTGACCCTGTGTATCTTTGTTCGTTCGGGGTGGCTTTTGAAAGGCTGCCCGTGATACTGAAAAAGGCAGATTCAAGCCTTTGTGCGCAGGCGCTTTTTCCCGTGGGTACGATAGATGAAAACATCGCGGAATACTGTTTTTCGCAGTGCGTGAGCGAGGCAAATGGCAGCGGATACGGGTACGACATTGTTATAAATTCAAGCCTTGGCAGACTGCTTATCGAGATGATACGGATATGGTGCAAGGCAGGTTTTGTTATAGACCAAAGCGGTGTAAGTTCCGAAAAACTTGATATGAACAGTGTAGGGGCGTATATAGTAAAGCACTGCGACGAGCAGCTGCGCGTTGAAGACCTTGCGGCAAAGTGCGGCATGAGCTATTCGTATTTTGCAAAGCGTTTTCGCGCTGTATACGGGCAGACCTGCAAAGAATATATTGAAAATGTCCGCATTGACAGGGCTGAAAAACTGCTGCTGTTTACAAGCCACGACCTTAGTTTTATAAGTCAGGAGCTGGGATTCTCCGATTGCAGCCACCTTATAAAGGTGTTTCGGCAGCACAAGGGCGTAACGCCGCGCCAGTTCAGAATGAGAAAAGGTCAATAAAATTTGACCTTTCTTTGTTTGTGTGATATAATAATATAGATATGAATTTTTGCGCTGTCGCGCCACCTGCGGAGCTGTTCACCGCTCCACTGTACTTGGGTTATTCCCTCGTTTTGAGTGTGCTAACACTTTGGCACACTTTACTTGTTATGAATTATTCACTGTACGGCGTTCCAGAATGGAACGCGGAAAGAGAGATATGGCTTCTCATTAGGGAACGCCCTCTCTTGCAGGGCGTTCCCTCTTTCAAAATAGTCCACCGGACTATTTTGAAATTCACCCTTTGCGGAGCGCACGATGTAGGGGCTTTCGCCGTCTGCGGACGGCGACGAGGGTTTCACCCTCGACCTGACGACCCTTTTGAAAAAGGGTCGATCGAAAACTTTTCCTTTCTTGACAAGGCTTAAAACTTTTGCGCATTATGGCGGTCAACGTGTGCGCTCCTGCGCTGCGCGTAAGCGCAAAATAAAACAAATTTGAGGTGAAAATTATGAGCTATGAAGTCGAAGGTCGGGCTTACCTGACGGAAGAAACCGAAAGCGAGGTTTGCTATAAATACGGAAGCTTCAACCGTGAAGACCCGAAGCATTACAACAACGACAAAATATGCGACGGTCAGATAATCATACACAAGGATATGCTTTCAAAATACCCTGACAGAGGTCAGTTGGGAAAGAACAAAGTAGTTAAATTTAAAAATTGCAGCAACTGCTGGGCTGCAACTACTGATGAATTTGAAATAGACTTTGTGGCTTTGGCTCTGCTGGGCGAGATATTCAAAGAGTACGACAAGACTAAAATATTTCCGAAAGAATGTAGTTTTTGTAAATAAAACTTTCGCAGCTTTTCTTTTTGGGGAAAAGGAGTAAACACACATGATGAAAACGGGATTTGACAATGAAAAATATCTGAAGATGCAGTCGGAGCACATCAGGGAAAGGATAGCGCAGTTCGGGGGAAAGCTGTACCTTGAATTTGGCGGCAAGCTGTTTGACGACTATCATGCCTCGCGCGTGCTGCCGGGTTTCAAGCCTGACAGCAAATTGCAGATGCTTTTGCAGCTCAAAGACGATGCCGAGATAGTTATAGCCATAAATGCAGGCGACATCGAGAAAAATAAGATACGCGGCGACCTTGGTATAACATACGACGTTGATGTTTTAAGGCTGATAGGCGTGTTCAGGAAGATAGGTCTGTACGTTGGCAGCGTCGTGCTTACGCAGTATGACGGGCAGACGGCTGCCGATAACTTCAAAAAGCGGCTGGAGGGCTTGGGCATTAAGGTCTACAAGCACTACATTATAGAGGGCTATCCGTCAAATATATCGAATATACTAAGCGAAAACGGCTTTGGCAAGAACGAGTACATAGAAACGGATAGGCAGCTTATCGTGGTTACTGCCCCCGGTCCGGGCAGCGGCAAAATGGCTACCTGCCTTTCGCAGCTATACCACGAGCACGAGAGGGGCGTGGAGGCAGGCTATGCTAAGTTTGAGACCTTCCCGATATGGAACATACCGCTGAAGCACCCTGTGAACCTTGCATACGAGGCAGCGACAGCAGACCTTAACGACGTCAACATGATAGACCCGTTCCATCTGGAGGCATACGGAAAAACTACTGTAAACTACAACCGCGATGTTGAGATATTCCCCGTGCTGAACGCTATGTTTGAGCGTATTCTGGGCGAATCGCCGTACAGATCGCCTACAGATATGGGCGTAAACATGGCAGGCAACTGCATAATCGACGACGAGGTAGTAAAAGAGGCTTCTAATCAGGAAATAATCAGAAGATACTACAGTGCGCTTTGTGCGGAACGTCAGGGACGAGGCACAAAGGAAGAGATATACAAGATAGAACTGCTGATGAATCAGGCAGGCGTTACCACGGGCGACAGAAAGGCTGTGAATGCGGCTCTTGAAAAGGCAGAGCAAACGGGCGACACCGCTGCGGCTATGGAGCTCGGCGACGGCAGGATAGTTACAGGAAAAACGAGCGAGCTGCTTGGTGCGGCGTCTTCAATGCTGTTAAACGCGCTGAAAACCCTTGCAGGGATTGACGATGCAGTGCTGCTTATCTCGCCGAACGTTATAGAGCCGATACAAAAGCTTAAAACAAAGCATTTGGGTAATGTAAATCCGCGGCTGCACACCGATGAGGTGCTGCTTGCGCTGTCTATATGCGCTGTTACCAACCCGACTGCGGAGCTTGCCTTAGAGCAGCTTTCAAAGCTGAAAGGCGCGCAGGTACATTCCACGGTGATTCTTTCAAACGTTGATGAAAAGGTGTTCAAGAGGCTGGGCGTTGACCTTACCTGCGAGGCGAAATTTCAGGAAAACAAGTATTATCAGAACTAAAAAAGAACATGATTTTTTGATAGAATACGGCGCATAATACCCTTGGGGGCGAGAGATGTGCATACAGTGTTTTATCATGCGGCAAGATTTTTTGTAATAATTTTATCCGCCGCGGCGGTGGGAGCAGGTATAAGCCTGTTTTTAACGCCTGCGGGGCTTGTGCCGGGCGGAGTGAGCGGTATTTCTATAATTATAAACAAGCTTACGGGCATTAAGGTCGGCACGCTTAGTTTTGTTATAAACATTCCGCTTTTGATAATTGCGCTTTATAAATTCGGCGCAAGATTTTTTGCCGACACGCTTTTTTCGATAGCTGCCTGCTCGGCGGCGACCAACATTTTTGACGAGATACGTCCCGTTACCTATGATGAGGTCGCGTGTGCGCTGGCAGGGGGAGCGCTCTCGGCGGTGGGGATAGGCATAATAATGCGCTGCGGCTCTACCACCGGCGGCTCGGACATAATAGTAAAGCTTATAAAACAGAAGTTTGCATATATAAAAACGGGCGTGATCTTCTTTATTCTTGACAGTGCGGTGGCGTTTTTATCGGGGGTAGTTTTCGGCGACTGGCGCATTGTTATATACTCTCTGCTTACGATAACGGTTTCGGGCTTTACTATGAACACGGTGCTTTACGGCTCTGACGAAGCAAAGCTGCTTTTTGTGGTATGCAACAACTGCGACAAGGTGGTAAACGCGCTGGTTGAGGGACTGGAGGCAGGCGTAAGCACTATAGATGCGGTGGGCGGCTACACTCACAGCGGAAGAAAGATAGTTATGTGCGCCATTCGCAAACAAAATCTTTACAAGGCAAAACAGCTTATATATTCATGCGATAGATCGGCATTTATGATAGTATCATCGGCGACTGCTATTTACGGCATGGGGTTTAAATCTTACGAGGACAGTGAACTTTAATGACATCATCTGCGGCGGCGAATATGCTGAAAGAAGCAAAATGCGTTATATTTGACTTAGATAATACGCTTTTAGACTCTCACGATGCGTGGCGAAACGTTGACTATGAGTTTTTCAAAAAGAGAAACATAACTGAGCCTGACGGGTACGGCAAAAGCGTGGCTTACATGACGTTCAAAGAAGCTGCTGAGTACACTATAGAATTATTGCAGCTTTCGGAGAGCGTTGAGGCGATAACGAAAGAGTGGTGTGACTGCATACAAAGGCAGTATTCACAGGAGCTTAAAGTTTTTGACGGCGTGAAAGAGCTGTTGGCGGCTTTGAAAAAAAATGGCAAAAAAATAGCTCTTGCAACAGCTTCGGCTGAGAGGCTGTATGCTGCGGCGCTTGAAAACAACGGCATTTTGCAGTATTTTGACGCGTTTGCATCTACCGAGGAGACAGAAAGGGGAAAGGGCTTTCCCGATGTGTATCTTCTGGCGGCGAAAAGGGCAGGCGCGCAGCCGTGCGAATGCATTGTGTTTGAGGATATACCTACGGGCATAGCGGCTGCAAAACAGGGCGGCATGGCAGCGGCGGCATATTTTTGCAAGGCAAATGTTGATATTCGCGATGAGCTTTCTAAGCTTGCAGATGTGTGCGTTGACGATTACCGCGCACTGGCGAAGATGATATAAAAATAACGGCTCGCAAAGATGCGAACCGTTTTTGTTTTATTGCTTCGTGTGCTGCTTCTAGGCGCTCGCGGCTCTTTCGTTCAGAACTTCTTCAGCCTGATCGGTGATATAGTAGTAAAACTTTGCGATATCCCGATTGTCTACAGAATATGTGAAATCGCCGTTATCTGTTCTGATATCGACCTTTCCGGTTTCCTCGCTGCTAAAAAATGTGAAATCAATAGTATACGCCCTTTTATTGCCGTTAATGACATATAATTTCACGAACGGTTCTCCGACAGGAAAATCATCACTTTTATGATCGTAAGGCTCGGTAAGCTCGTTAGATGTAACATTCAGCAAAAAATCATTTGCGGTCTCTATGACCTCGGCTCCGTCCAAAGGGATATGATCCATGTCCGGACCGTACAATGACACATTGCACGAGGCTTCATCAAAGTTTATCGAATCTACTATAGAATCATAGTCGGTGCCGTCTTCTTTTGAACAGCCTGAAAAGCACAGCAAGCATACTGCCGCAGATACTATGGCAGTTATCCTGTAAAAACTTATCTTTTTCATATGTTACACCTCCGTCACTGTTATGTTATAATAATTATAGCATATATGTGTGATCTGTTCAAGATACAACATTAACAAGACCATTGAAAAATATTGGATAAATTGTACAGGAAATGAATGGTGATAACAGAGAGATCTTCTGTCAGAACAGCAGGTCGTTTATATACTTGGTTATATCGTCCCAGTACATATAGCCGAAATAGCCTGCAATACCCAGCACGAACAGTATTATGATTATTATGAAAAGTATCTT
>CANRDG010000040.1 GCA_947629275.1 uncultured Clostridia bacterium
GCTCCCCTTTCATTAGACTTTTTTCGGGTATATTTCTATTATACCATATTGTCTAACAAATGGGGAGCATTTCAAAAAGGACAATTTTTGCCTCAATATCTGCATACCTAACTGTCACACAGAAATCATTCTCGGCTTTTCCTGTATTAAAGGTGTTGATTATTCTTGCGATCTCGTCATTGCTCAAAACCGTACACTGATTCTTGCCATCCAGTTTTTCCTTTGTTCCCAGCTTGGAGGCATCCATCAGGATCACATTACCGTCTTTGTTCTCGCGGTCAATGAACAAAATAGAGACATTGGTACCCATGGTAGCAAAAATGTTAGAGGGCATGGAAATCACGCCGCGCAGCATTCGCTCTGTTATCAGATACTCGCGGATTTTTTAGGGATACCCAATCCGGCAGTCAGAAAACCGGTGGAGACAACGATAGCCGCTTTGCCTTTCAGCGCAAGGGAATACAAAATATGCTGGATGAAAAGCTGATAAGCCGTCATTCCATCTTTATCCTTTTTTGAAATATTCGGCACACCGGCAAAGAACCGCTTTTTGTACTTTTCATCCGCTAAAGCATCACGACTGTCGGAAAAATCCATATTAAATGGCGGGTTTCTGACTATATAATCAAATGTTGCCAAGCTGTCGCCCTTTTTATTTTTATGGAAAGGTCGAATAAGTGTCTCGTCGTGGACGATATTCGGAAGAGAATGGACAAGATTATTCAGAATCAGATTAAGGCGCAAAAACTGATTTGATTTCTGGGAAATATCCTGTGTGTAAATGATACAGTTGTTTTCACTGATCTCGTGAGCAAGGGCAAGGACAAGAGTTCCGAAACCGGCAGCGTGATCATAAACAGTTACGTTTGTCATCCCATTTGGAACCAAAATTTTCGCAATAATGCTTGCAATAGAATGGGGAGTATAGTATTCTCCATACTTGCCAAAGTCTTTATTATCGTTTTTTATCAGGTATTCAAAGATTTGAGCAAAAAAATCATATTTCTACTCGAAAACACTTTCAAAACTACAATCGGCAATTATGTCAACGATAGTGCAGCAGAACCCGTCCTTTTTTGAAAGCAGTAACATAGTCTTGACGAGTTTCCTTACCATCCACATCATGTAAAATCAACGCAGAAGTGAAACCAGTATTCTGCATTTTCTCAAAAACGACCTTAGCCTAATCAGAGGAGTCACAAACGATTATCCAGCCAATAGTATCATCGTTTATTGCAATTCGAGTATTGCGAAAATCCTCAATAATATACTCGACAAGCGGAGTAACATATGTCGGATTAGCGTACATATCTTTTTTCTTCAAGGATCCTTTAAGCATTTCTATGCTTTCGAAAACTTTTTGCATTTTCTTTTTATATGTGGTGGAAATTTCTTCACGAATGAGTTTTATAGTATACCTATCGGCTATAGAACGGTTATAGTAATACTTGTGAATGTAATTGCCAAATACCGCTTTAGAGTCATATTTACTACCGGCGATGGGCTTGCCATCATCGTCATAAATTGTTCCGATCAAAGGAGTTCCGGTGAGCGCAATCATTACAGCCTCTCTATCAGACGAAAGGAGGTTTGCAGGGAAGGAACCTGTCGGCTTATAGCTACGATGTGCTTCATCGAGGAAGTAAACACGCTGAACATTTACAGCATCGTCGGATTTTTGACGATAGATTCTTTCGAGAATTTTTGAATATTTACTACGGTAATAGTAAGTTTGCCAGTGTTGTTGAATGTGCCGGTAGACTGAATGTTTTTAATGAAATCTTCCTTTGAATTGATTTCTTCAATTTCAAGTCCACGCGCTCTAAACTCATTTGCAGCTTGAGTCAGAAGATTCAGACGGTCAACCACAAAATAAAATTTTGCAATCGTGCCATGTGTCTAATAATAATCGGTAAGATATCGAACATTATAAAAAGATAATGCCGTTTTACCGCTGCCCTGAGTGTTCCATATGATTCCCTTTTTAATGCCATGATGTATATTATCTTCTATGGCTTTAGTGGCAAAGAACTGGGAATACGCATCAAATGTTTTTCAAGGCGTGTAATGCCGTTTTCATCGGTCTTTTCTACATAGGCAATAGCAGTCAGAAATCGCTCAAAAGAGAATAGCGAAGTAATGATACTATTGGTAGGCGTATCAATAGCACGATTTGTAATATATTCAGGTGTATACTTAATCGAAAAGAGGTTATTATCCTTTAAAATAAAATGCCCTTTTTCTTCATCTGCTTCGGGAACGGACGCAATCAAATTAGGATCTTCTTCACGAAAATGGCTAAAGAATAATTTGTTATAACCGCTTGCTGCATAGAAAGCCCCTTCTAACGGAATAACTTCATTATCGTCGTATGGACTGTTATTAGAAAACACCATTATCTGAGTGAGATTCACAAAATGTCGGAATTTTTTATTTTGGACACGAGTATTTATTCTGTCATATTCAGTTTTAATTCCGTTTTTATTATTTGGTTTTTTAACCTCTATAAAAGCAAGCGGAATACCATTTACAAGAGGGATGATATCCGGGCGAAATTCGTCTGTACCATTTTTATATGTCAATTCGGTAACCACATGAAAGGAGTTCTTTTCTCCCTTATAGTCATCGAAATCAATGAGTTTTATACCATTATAACCATTTATCAAGAGCGAATAAAAAGCCCTTCCGATATCCCCATTGTCGAGTATAACCTTAAATTCGTTGACAAGTTTCTGTGTATCCTCAAGAGTAAATTCCGCCCAGTTAATTCTATTTATAGCAACACAAAGCAGATCGACAAAGATATTTGTATCTTCGTCGATCAACCCCTTGCCGGTATATTTTTTAGAGATATATACTCATATCCCAAACGAGTAAAATGCACTAATGCAGGTATCTTCACGCGCGGGTTTTCATTATGTAGCATAGCGCAAACCTCCTCATATTACTAAATAGGATGCAACATATCATTAGACTTTTATCTATAGGTTTTGCCGTTCATTTCCATTTCAAGCTTCTGTATACCATCCAGAATCTCATCAAACCCCGATTTCTCCCCGAAAATCATATTCTGCATATGGTCATAGTCGTCACGAAGCTTTTCGATATTATATTCGGGCGGCATTAGACGCATGGTGCCGCGTTCGACAAGATCGTATCGCGTCCAAGGGCAGCGTTAAAACTTGTCCTTGAAATCGACAACTCACTTCAGCAGCTCAGTTTCTGTCAGTGCGCAATCCATCACCGGCGTTTTCGTCATGCAATACACATCGTAATAGTGTCGGGAATATCTGCTCGGAAAGAGTCGATTTTCGTAACGAAAGGCTTCTCTATGCAGAATCGTCACCTTTTCCCAGAATGTGCGCTCCGACAAGACGATTAAAATATTCGTCTCGGGCTAATCAAAGACCCTGCCGTAAACTTTCGCGGCATACGGCATGATGCTCTGCTGATTTACGGGCGTCCATGCGGCAAGCGCGCCGATTTCAAGACGAATTTCTTGCAGGATCGACTGGTCGGAAAAACTATTTGGGTACGAAAATTTCACGGTCTGTCCGTCGTCGGCGTCAATAAAGCATTTTACGTCTGTGCCAAGCCCGGCGGTCAGATCGGATTTAACGGCAGGCAAAAAGCTTTCTCTTAAAAATTCCTCGGCTTTGCTGTTCGCTTCTTTATTGAAAATATCCTGCTTGGTATTGCTGCGTTCCTCCCACGGCTCGTCAATTCCATAGCCGAGCACCCGCAAGTCGAGGATCAAATCAATATCTTCGGAAAAACGCTCGATCAAATCATATGCTTTAGAAAGGCTTGTACCGCCTTTGAAGGCAAGATTTTCTTTCTACACGCATCTATGAAAAAGATAATCAAGCATATAACAGACCCAAAAATATTTTTCGATGATCGCATCGCCCATACCCATTTTTGCGGTGGTATTACGGAATAATGCCTCACGGTCTTTTGCAGGAATTTCGCTATTTTTCTCATCTTGATAATACAACCTTTTTTTGCATTTGTGCCGCAAGGCACAAATGGGGCATGAAAACGTGAACTTTATGTAACAGATATCTGAGCTCTCACGCCTTATCTCCGCAAATTTCTTTAATGATGTCATAAATCCATGCCGTAGCATATTTCGCTTCACTGAACATTGTCGACTTTTCTTCTTTTGAAGTGGCTGACTTTATCTTTTTCACCATTTCGTCTGTGATTTTTTCCTTGCCGAGCGCTTTGAGCGCTTGAATGACTAGGGCGGTTTTGTACGAAATTTTTTGAGATTTCTTTGTTTGTGGTGCGTTTGAACTGTATGGTCGTGTGATTAAAAGTGTACTCTTATAGGTGCCGTCGCTGACATACAGCCAGACAGCTGGAACCTGTGTGGAAAGTCCGAGCATATTCAGCGCAGTATCTCCACACGGGCTGATAGTCCAGCCAAAATTGCGAGCGACCTTGTCCGGCACCGGCTCCACATATTCGCCGAGAAAATCATTATATTCAGGACGGTCATACATGCCGCGCATGATACGCCGGATCTTTCCGTCCTCTTCCAGACGTGACAAAACCTTACGAACAGCCGTAGTGTCCGTAATATCTGAAAAATCCGATATGATAAATACTTCTCCCGCACCCAGTTCTTCAATTCGTGCGCATATTGGTTCAAAATAATTGATGCGTGCCACTTCATCACCTCGTCACAAATATTATATACTATTCGTGATGAAAAATCAATAGGTGTATTTGTAAATTTTTTAATGGTTCGAGACTTCTCGACTTTATGGGGACAATGTTTTCAAATTCTCTGTCATTTCAAAATGACGATCCGCTTGCACTTCTCGATGATAGATGACTCTCATTTTTAGATTATTTTTTGGCAAAACTGTCGATTCAGAACGATTTACAGGGATCGGCAACTGTTTATCATACAGATTCTGCGCCTATGGGTACAAAATTGCTTCCAAAATTTACGAATTACAATAATTAACCTTAAATGGGGCGGCGGTAATGCAAAATCGATTTTCTGTACCCACAAGACTAAAGCTGGCAGAGAATGCGTGAAAAAGTAGGCTACCCAAAATTTCACCCATACCGGTTTCCCGTAAAATCACCCAACCGCCCACCCCATAAAATTGCCCAACCGTGCCACCCAAGAAACTTCCCATTGCTCAATAGATTCTGTCAATACTAAAATCTTCATCTAGAGGGGTATCGTTCTCTAACGGATGGAATCCATAGAGCTGCTTTGGCTTGGCGTCATCGAAGGTAACATCGACATTCCACCATGCCCCGTTGAAATATACTCGGTTCCAACAATGGCGGTTTGCATGATCCGCTATTTTATGACCTTTAACGGTATAGCACAGGATATTCTGACTGCGACAAATAGCGGTGAAAAGATTGGCATAATCATAACAAATGCCCGTTTTCGTCCGCAAGGTTTTTCGGACATCAAAGTATTGATAGGTGGGATAGTAGTCCTCATCGTATTCAAGATTCTCTATGATATGCTGCCATGACTTTTTGCTCTTCATCTGACGCTCCGACGCAAATCTCGTCAAATACTCTTTCGCAGTTCTAATCCCATAATACGGTCTTGCCATTGTAAAGACTTGCATCTACAGGTGTGACAAGCTCGCGACAGGAGAAAACAAATAAGACAGTAATGACACTGCAAAGAACGCCGCTTGCAATTTTCATCACGACATTCTCTTTCCAGAATTTTGGTACACAAACGATATTCTTGATCAAAACAACTGCTGACGAAAAAGCTAATACAAATCCAAGCGGTCGTCGCTCAAATACCACGTAATATGTGCCGAAAAGGCAAGCGACTGTAAAACCAAATATGTAACGATGCGGTGTGCCTTCGCTTTCGGATCGACCAGAAACAAACCCGAACAACAAGCTGATATGCCGATACAATATCTCGAAAAAACCGCAATGGTGAGAAAATCCCAAAAATAAATCATGACAAGAGCATTCAGTGTCTCAAGCAGCAGAAATCCAATCAGCCTACTCTTTTTCATAACAAAATCCTCCAAAAATTTACGCCACTATCAATTGATTTCAAGCGATAATGGCGTAAAAATTTTTGAAACATTACCCCTGCCAAATACCACTCAAAGCCATCAAATTTTGCATCATTTCATGCATTGGCGTATTGGCTTAAATTTTCAGGAGTTCCAGTCTTCAGAAAGCCGCGTAGTTACTGGCTTTTCGACGCTTTTCCTTATTCAATCGGTTTCATTGTAGGGAAAAGGAGCACGTCTCTGATAGCGGGGGAGTTAGTGAGGAGCATGACAAGTCTGTCTATGCCGTAGCCTATACCGCCTGTGGGGGGCATACCTATCTCCAGCGCATGGAGGAAATCCTCGTCTATGCGGTTGGCTTCCTCGTCGCCCTGAGAAAGCAGTTTTTCCTGCTCTACAAATCTTTCTCTCTGATCCACGGGGTCGTTGAGCTCGGAATAGGCGTTGCACATTTCCCAGCCGTTTATATAAAGCTCAAATCTTTCTACCTTTTCGGGGTCATCGGGCTTTTTCTTGGTAAGCGGTGATATTTCTATCGGGTGATCCATTATAAACGTTGGCTGCAAAAGGTGTTCCTCGGCAAATTCTTCAAAGAACAAATTCAGAATGTCGCCCTTTTTATGCCGCTTTTCATACTCTACATGGCACTCGTCTGCAATCGCTCTTGCCTGCTCTAACGTTTCTATTTCATCAAAATCGACGCCCGAATATTTCTTGACAGCCTCGGTCATGGTAAGCCTTTCAAACGGTTTGCCGAAATCTATCTCAAGCTCTCCGTACGTAACGATATCACTGCCGCAGACTTCTCTCGCCAAATATCTGAACATACTTTCGGTAAGCTCCATCATGCCGTGGTAATCCGTATAAGCCTGATAGAGTTCCATAAGGGTAAATTCGGGGTTATGGCGCGCATCTACGCCCTCGTTGCGGAAAACTCTGCCTATTTCATAAACTCTTTCAAGACCGCCGACTATAAGTCTTTTAAGGTAAAGCTCGAGAGAAATTCGCAGCTTTATATCTTCGTTGAGAGCGTTATAGTGGGTATCGAAAGGTCTGGCAGCCGCTCCGCCTGCGTTTGAAACGAGCATAGGTGTTTCGACTTCCATAAAGCCTCTGCCGTCTAAAAATCTGCGAATGGAAGCTATTATTTTAGAACGCTTTACGAATGTATCACGCACCTGCGGATTACAGATAAGGTCGGTATATCTCTGACGATAGCGCATATCCTGATTTTTAAGACCGTGCCACTTTTCGGGCAGGGGGGCAAGCGATTTTGAAAGCAGAGTTATGCCTGTAGCGTGGAGCGAAATTTCGCCCCTTCTCGTGCGGAAGACAAAGCCTTCTACTCCTGCGATATCGCCTATATCCCACTTTTTGAAGTCTGCAAAATTTTCTTCGCCTATCTCATTGAGGCGGACATACACCTGTATTCTGCCCTTGGCGTCTAAAAGGTCTATAAAATTAGCCTTACCCATATCGCGGCGCGACATAATTCTGCCAGCCAAGCGAACGGTAGTTCTTTCGGCTTCGAGCTTTTCTTTCAAAAGCTGTTCATCATCGCCACAATCGGCTTTTACGCGCGCTTCGACGTTTTCATACTCTGCTTTGGCGGCGGCGGTATTTGTCGTAACATCGTACTTTGTTATTGCGAACGGATCTTTGCCTGCGGCTTTAAGGTCGCCCAGCTTATCCATTCTTATCTTCTTATAGGTGCTTAATTCCTCGGCGGTAAGCTCTTCCTCCTCGGGGAGATTCTGCTCGCTGATATCATTCATTTATTTCCTTCCTTTCGTTTCTCTCGAAACTTCCATAACCTCAAATTCTACTATTCCCATAGGGGTGTTTACGTCGAAAACATCTCCGACTTTGGAGTGCATGGCGGCTTTACCTACGGGGGATTCATCGGATATTATGCCGTTTTCGGGATCTGATTTTGAAGATGAATCTATTATATACGTTTCCAATGAGCCGTCGCTGCGGTCTTTGAGAACGACTTTAGAACCTAAGTTGACCTCGTTTTCGTTGATATCGCTCTCGTTCACTATCACTGCGATACTGAGCTGATATTCTTTTTCTTTTATCTCGCTTTCAAGCGCTGCCTGCTCGTCTTTTGCGGCATCGTACTCGGCATTTTCCGAAAGGTCGCCGAATGAACGGGCTTCTTTAAGTTTTTCAGCCACTTCACGGGATCTGACGGTCTTTAAGTATTCAAGATCGTCTACAAGATCCTGATAGGCTTCCTTTGTAAACAGCTTTTTATTTTCGGGCATATATAACACTCCTTAATTAAATTACTTTCTGTATACGGGCAGTCTGTTGTTCGTTACCGTTTGGGCGAAATTATCGCTATAAGGCACGAACATAAGGTGCATACCCTGCGTGAACGGCGCGGCTATCTCGGAGAGCTTTTGAAAAGTTTCCCTCATGGCGTCCTTGTCGTCAGCGCTGTCAACTATGAACATGAGGCTTTTTGCCTGATTTGTTCTTTCAAGAATAAGCACGAAAAGCTGGTCTACCCTGCCGTACTCATCGAGCTTTTCACGAATGGTCTCAATGAAGCCGTCGGGGTACTTGCCGGGAACGGTGACCTTGACCTGCTCGTTGGGCTTGGGGGTATATATTTCGCTGTCTGCCATTTGGACAAGTATATTTCTCGGAACGGCAAAATTGTTGGTGAACGGGTCTATAACTATGCCGTCGAGGTCGCAGTCGGGTTTATTGAACGCAGCCATGAGCATGACAACGTTCATTACCAGATACCTTTCGGAAGAAATGATGCCGGTGTTTTTCTCACTGTCTATCTCGCCGCGCGAGGTGAAGACCGCCATGTACTTTTTGCCGTCGCTGTTTTTGAGAACGTGCATATTAAAGCTCTTTTTGTTTTCAAGAGCGACTTTGCCGTCCTCCTTTTCAACGGCTTCGGTGTTTTCCACCAAAGTTGCCGGGCATACAAAGTTGCCCTTTTGAATGAGCCTTGCGACCAGATTGAATTTTTCATCGGATCTGTCCTGTTTAAGATCCTGTATCGCTGCCACAAGCGCGTCATTATCGACTTTTAACTGCTGGTTGTTGTTTACTTCTGCCATAAGTTTGAACTCCTTTGTTGATCGTTTTATTTTACATAGAATGATTTTCTTGCTTCTTACCTCTAGCAGGGTTTTCTCACACTGTTTGGCGTTCCAGAATGGAACGCGGCAAAAGAGCTAAAGTTTTTTCATAGGAAAATCCCTCTCTTGCAGGGATTTTCCTCTTTAAAAACAGTCCACCGGACTGTTTTTAAATTCACCTTTTTCGGAGCGCACGGTGTAGGGGATTTCGCCGTCTGCGGACGGCGACAATGGGCTTCCGCCCCTTGACCCTGATGACCCTTTTGAAAAAGGGTCAATCGAAAACTTTTCCTTTCTTGCTTTTATACCTTAGTACGCTTTGCCCCAGAGAACCATTTTATCCGCTTTCTTGCCGCAGCACACGCAGGTGTCTGCTATATGCTCCTGCTCGTTGGGTATGCAGCGCGAGCCTGCGCCGGTAAGCTCTTTTACCTTATCTTCACATTCCTCGCTGCCGCACCACATCGCCTTTATAAAGCCGTCGCCGTTTTCTTCAAGCACCTTTTTCATCTCGTCTGTGCTTGTACATTTATAAGTTCTGCGCTCGCGGTTTTCAGCTGCCTTTTTATACATACCCTGCGGGATCTCTTTTTCAAGAATATCTGTAACGGTATCTGAAAATTCTTCAAGAGCAACCGTTCGCTTTTCGCCGCTGTACCTTACAGCGCACACGCACTGGTCGTTTTCGATATCTTTTGGTCCTATCTCAACACGCAGCGGAACGCCTTTCATCTCGTACTCGGCAAACTTCCAGCCGGGCGAGTTATCGCTGTCGTCAAGCTTTACACGCAGACCCAGAGCTTTGAGCTTCTGCAAAAGCTCGTCCGCCTTTTCAAGCACACCCTCTTTATGCTGGGCTATGGGCACAATAACTACCTGTATCGGCGCGACGTCGGGCGGCAGTACGAGCCCGCTGTTATCGCCGTGAGTCATGATAACTGCGCCTATGAGCCTTGTAGTCATACCCCAAGAGGTCTGGTGGGGATATTTCAAAGTATTATCTTTATCTGTATACTGAATATCAAAAGCCTTTGCAAAGCCGTCGCCGAAGTAATGAGAAGTGCCTGCCTGCAAAGCTTTACCGTCGTGCATAAGGGCTTCTATAGCGTAGGTTGCGACCGCCCCTGCGAACTTATCGCTCTCGGTCTTTCTGCCCTTAACAACGGGCATACACAGGTGCATTTCGCAAAATTCTGCGTATACATCGAGCATTTTTTCTGTTTCTGCAATTGCTTCTTCCGCGGTGGCGTGAATGGTATGACCTTCCTGCCACAAAAATTCTCTCGAGCGCAGGAAAGGACGTGTAGTTTTCTCCCACCTTACGACGCTTACCCACTGGTTATACAGCTTGGGCAGGTCGCGGTAGGAATGAACGATATTAGCGTAATGCTCGCAGAAAAGAGTTTCGGAAGTGGGGCGGACACAAAGTCTTTCTTCCAGTTTTTCGCTGCCGCCGTGCGTTACCCATGCAACTTCGGGTGCGAAGCCCTCTACATGGTCTTTCTCTTTCTGCAAGAGGCTTTCGGGTATGAACATAGGCATACAGACGTTTTCATGACCTGTTGCCTTGAACATTCCGTCAAGTATTTTCTGAATGTTTTCCCATATTGCGTAGCCGTAGGGGCGAATGACCATACAGCCCTTTACGCTGGTATACTCTACGAGCTCTGCTTTTTTGCAGATATCCGTATACCACTGCGCGAAATCGTCGTCCATAGAGGTGATAGCCTCTACCATTTTACCGTTGTTTTTTGCCATGCTTTTTATCAACTCCGTAAATGTCTGTATTGTAAATCTTATAGTTGGGGTCGAAGTCATCGTCCTTGCTTGCTTCAAAAATGCCGCGCACATTTTGTGCGCTGTGCTGACCATCGTCTTCTTTAGGTTCTTCGGGTTTGCGGTGCTTGTCTACAAATTTGGCGATATGCGGTGTTGCTACCGCCGCCAAAGCTATAAGAGCCATTACTATTACAGCCTTTACTGCAAACGCTGCAAGCGCAGACCATTTGCCTGCAAGCAAGGTAATTTTAAAGATACTCATTTTGTTATTTTATCCTTGCCGCCCATATACATTCTCAGCGGCTCGGGGATATTTATGCTGCCGTCGGCGTTGAGGTTGTTTTCAAGGAAAGCTATAAGCATTCTCGGCGGAGCTACGACAGTATTATTAAGGGTATGAGCTAGGTACTTTTCGCCGTTTTCGCCCCTTACGCGTATGCCGAGCCTTCTTGCCTGGGCGTCGCCGAGGTTGGAGCAGGAGCCGACTTCAAAATACTTTTTCTGCCTTGGCGACCACGCTTCAACGTCGCAGCTTTTTACTTTAAGGTCGGCAAGGTCGCCCGAGCAGCATTCGAGCGTTCTTACGGGTATATCGAGCGTGCGGAAGAAATCTACGGTATTCTGCCACAGCTTATCGAACCACATCATGCTGTCCTCGGGCTTACATACGACTATCATTTCCTGTTTTTCAAACTGGTGTATGCGGTAGACGCCGCGTTCCTCTATTCCGTGCGCGCCGACTTCTTTTCTGAAACACGGCGAATAGCTTGTGAGGCAGTACGGGAGCTTGCTCTCATCGAGTATGCTGTCGATAAATCTGCCTATCATGGAGTGTTCGGACGTGCCAATGAGATAAAGATCCTCGCCCTCTATTTTGTACATCATGTTTTCCATTTCGGCAAAACTCATAACGCCCGTTACGACTTCACTGCGTATCATATACGGCGGTATGAAGTAGGTAAAGCCGCGGTCTATCATAAAATCTCTCGCATATGAAAGAATAGCGGAGTGGAGTCTTGCGATATCGCCCATGAGGTAATAGAAGCCGTTGCCGCTGGTTTTTCTTGCGGCGTCGAGGTCTATGCCATTCAGATTCTCCATAATATCGACGTGGTAGGGGACTTCAAAGTCGGGCACTTTCGGTTCGCCGAAGCGTTCGCGCTCAACGTTTTCGCTGTCGTCCTTGCCTATGGGAACGCTGTCGTCAATAATGTTTGGCAAAACAAGCATTATTTTGCGGATGTCAGCCTCAAGCTGCACTTCTTTTTCTTCGAGGGAAGCGAGCTCTTCAGCGGCGGCTTTTACCTGCGCTTTTACGTTTTCAGCCTCATCTTTCTGACCTTTTGCCATAAGGCCGCCTATTTGTTTGCTGAGGACGTTGCGCTGATTTCGCAGCTCATCGCAGCGTGTTTTGGCGGCGCGGTACTCAGCGTCCAGCTTTATGACCTCGTCGACCATGGGGAGTTTCTCGTCCTGAAATTTTTTCTTGATGTTTTCTTTTACAACGTCAGGGTTGTTTCTTAAAAATTTGATGTCCAGCATTTTTATATCGCCTTAGCCTTTCTTAAATTTTCGCTATTTTATAAAATCCAAAATGGGAAAGTTTTCGGTCAAGCCTTTTTCAAAAGGCTTGTCAGGTCGAGGGTGAAACCCTCGTCGCCCTCCGCAGAGGGCGAAATCCCCTACATCGTGCGCTCTGCAAGGGGTGAATTCAGAAACAGTCCTGTGGACTGTTTCTGGAGAGGGGAGGCTCTGCAAGAGAGAGCCTCCCCTTTGAGAAGACCCGACTATTTTTCCTGCGCGCGCTTGCGTGCGTAATAGCTTTGTTAACTGAATTTGGTTATCTCACTTTTTTAGTACATCAATATTTTTGCGCATTTTATTTGTTATGAATTTTTCACTTTGTATGGCGTTCCATGATGGAACGCGGCAAAAGAGCTATGCGCTACAACTAGGGAACGCCCTCTCTTGCAGGGTGTTCCCTCTTTCAAAATAGTCCACCGGACTATTTTGAAATTCACCCTTTGCGGAGCGCTTATCGTGTTTTTTGTGGGGCTCTGCCCCACACCCCGCAAGCCTTTTGAAAAAGGCTTGACCGAAAACTTTTCCTTTCTTGACAAGACTTGAAGCCTTTGCGCGTTGTGGCGTTCAATGTGTGCGCTCC
>CANRDG010000041.1 GCA_947629275.1 uncultured Clostridia bacterium
GTTTTTGGATTTGAAAGTTTGCGATAACTAAACCTTCTTCAGCCGTATCTCTGCTGTGAATACGTCGCCGTCGGGGGTGACGGTGAAGCTGCCGCCGCACGCTTGCGTGAAGCTCTTGGCTATTGACAGCCCGAGCCCGTTGCCCTCGCCTGTTCTCGACTTACTGCCGCGGACAAACCTTTCGGTTATTTCATCGCCTGTAAAATCCATTTCATATGATGCGATATTCTTTACTGTGATTATAGCCTCATTCTCGCTCTCTGTCAGCGTGAGATAGATACGCGTATTTTCGAGAGAATATTTAAGTGCGTTATCTACAACATTCTGTATTATTCTGTACAGTTTTTTACCCTCGCCGATGACCTTTACAGACTGCGGCAATATCTCTGAGCGCACATCTCTGCCATAGCGGTTTATTTTATCTTCCATATCGGCAAGGACCTGACGGACTAAGATCACTGCATCTAATTCTTCAAGTTTTACATCTGTTTCGCTGGTGGCTTTGGCAAGGTCAAACAGATCACCTATCATGGCGTTCAGCCGCTCGGTTTTTCTTATAAGAATATTTACATAATCTTTTGCTTCGTCGGGGAGTTCCTCTTTTGAGAGCAGGTCTACATAACTTGTTATAGACGTGAGCGGAGTTTTGAGGTCGTGGGAAACGTTGGTGACGAGGTCAATTTTCATACGCTCGGACTTTATTTGCTCCTCTACGACTTTGGTAACGCTTTCTGAGATATTATTGAGATCCTGCTGGGCTTTATAGTTTACGTCCCAGTCTTTGACGTCTGTTACCGAATAATCGCCGTTGCGGACATCTTCAATACGTTTGGTGAGCTTTGCTACCGACACGGCATCTACGACTTCAAAAAATACATAGACTAATGCGAGCAGTACACAGACGACTATGAAGACTTCGGGATCCATAGTAAGCAGAAGCATTACGAACGCTATGGCAGACAGTATTACAAGCCTTAGCAGGAAGCGTTTCATAAAGGCGGTATGGGTGGCTCTGCCGAATGAGAGGAAGGCATTTTTAACGGCTTTGAAAGCCTTTTTTGTTATACGCCACAGGAGTTTTAGAAGCTTGAAAATGAGGGAATCTTTGATGAAATGCTTGGTTTTGAACTTATTTATTATCGCGCCTGTTACGAGCACGCCTGTTATAGCGGCGGCGCCCACGCCTGCTGAGACAGTAATGCGTATGAACATATCGCTGAGCAGAGAGCCTGCAAAGGCTTCTGATGCGTAGTTGTACCAATAACCATACATACCGATGCCGTTCAGAAATTCGTCTATCAGCACGACTGCAAGAAAGACGAGAAATGCAAATGCTGCGAGGTATACTTCGGTATACATTTTATCGAGGAAAGACAATCTGTAGCTGCCTTGTTTTATATCATAGCCGCAGAATACCCAGTAGACAACGGCTATAACGAACGCCATTGCCAGAAATGCGCACAGGGTTATAAGATAGCGCGTTTCTTTGGTATAATAATCAGCGAGGATATTTTCGTTTGCCTCGTAGTTAAGTATAACAGCTTTGGTGGGGGCGATACAAATTCTGATATCATTTCGCGCGATGCCGTAGTTGCCGGGCGATGAAAACATATTGCCCTCTGCGCGGACTTCTATCCATTTTCGTGCTTCCATGTCGTACAGGGCTACGGTATTGTCATATTCATCAACGCGGAAAATACGGGCATCTTCTATATTATTCTGCACTATATCGGCAAGGACTGTAGACAAGTCTGATGTATTGTAAATAAAATAGGGGGTACAGTCAAGTATGAGGTCATCGCTTGACGGCATGGGGGTAGAGCCGTCTGTTTTATAATAAAATTTTTGTTTATCTTCATAATAATAGGGCAGGTCGGTGGTATCAAAATCATACACGTTATACACAGTGCCGTTTACTATATACTGCGTAAGACCGTATGATGTGGTATAGACCTGACAATCGGGAAGCCCATAAAATCCTCCGTTTATGGGATAGGAAGTGCCGTTATAGGTTGCCTCAAAAGCATAGCCGGTATTGCGGAGATCTTCTATTGTATTATCTGTATTTGAAAGATCTGTGCTGCCGCAGACTGCGTGGAATTCAAGGTTATCAAAATCGTCTATAACAACCCAGCCGTCCTTTACAATGCCCCAGTCATCAAAGAGTTTTTCCAGAGCTGCCTGATGATATTTATTCACGGTATAATTGCCGTTTTCGTCGATATTGGCAAGATACATATTGGTTGCGACCCAAAGCTGCGTATACAGGTCGGTGACGTCGTGCATATAGTCGGAACTGTAGAGATAGTTGTTGTAGGCCGGCTCGGTCTCGGGGGCGTTTACTGCGATAGTGAGAAAGCCGAGCGCGGTGGAAGTGACAATTGCAAATATTATTGCTATAAGAACGGCGCGAGATATTCTCTTTTTAAGGACTTTCATAAAATTCACCTGCTTTGTGGAAAGTGTGATAGATCAGAACTTTTCTATTTTGTAGCCTATGCCCCAGACGACCTTTAAGTATTTAGGTTCGGCGGGGTTTATCTCTATTTTCTCTCTGATATGGCGGATATGCACCATGACGGTATTTTCGACGGCATAGGATTCTTCTTTCCAGCATTTTGAGTATATTTCCTCTGCGGAAAAGACCCTGCCTGCGTTTTCCATAAGAAGCTCGACTATTTTATACTCGGTGGCGGTAAGTCTTACGGGTTCGCCGTCTATATACAGCTGTTTGGCGGCTTTGTCAACTGACAGGCTGCCGTTTTTTATATCCATTTTACCTAGTGTTTCGCCTGCCGAGCCTAGGCTCAGATACCTGCGGAGGTTGGAGCGCACACGGGCTACGAGCTCCATGGGGTTATAGGGCTTTGTTACATAGTCGTCTGCGCCTATAGAGAGCCCTAAAATTTTGTCGGTGTCTTCCGACTTGGCAGAAAGGACGATTATTGGGATATTCCTGCTCTGACGTATTTTCATCATCGCCGAGAGCCCGTCGAGCTTGGGCATCATGACGTCCATGAGAATTAGCTGGATATCGTTCTGTGCGAGGCAGTCGAGCGCCTGCATACCGTCGTAGGCTTTTATGGTTTTAAAGCCTTCGATCTCCAGCAGCTTGCAAATGGCGTTGACTATATCTCTGTCGTCGTCCACGACAAGTATTACGGCGTTTTCGGTGGTATTTGTTGTCATATTAGAACTCCTTTTTTGTAATAGTGTGGATAAATCGGAATTGCGCTTGTAGCGAAAACTTCACATACTGCACGGCGTTCCAGAATGGAACGCGAAAAGAGAGCGATGCGCTACTACGAGGAAAATCCCTCTCTTGCAGGGATTTTCCTCTTGCGAAATAGTCCACCGGACTATTTCGCAATTCACCTTTTTCGGAGCGCACTCCGTGTGTTTGTGGGGCTCTGCCCCACGCCCCGTGACCCTTTTGAAAAAGGGTCAATCGAAAACTTTTGGTTTTTTGACAGGGCTTAATAGTTTTGCGTACTGTGGGATGGTGAAGGAAAAAAGCCCGTCATACCGTAAGGTATGCGCCGCCGACCGTTTTTGGCGGCGAGGGATTTTTTCGGCACTTGCCAGACTGTTTACAGTCTGGCAAGTGTGCGCTCCTGCGCGCTGCGAAAGCAGCAACAATAATTTACTATAACTATTGTAGCACACGTTTCTTAAATTGCAACTGCTGAAAGTCTTAAATAATTCTTAACATCACAAAAAAGCAGGGTAGGAGCATTTTACCCGTACCCTGCATGATAGTGTGAATTGTGTTATTTGGTAAGTCCCCAGATGTCGCGGGCGTACTCGGTTACGGCTCTGTCGGCTGAGAAGATGCCTGCGCCTGCTATGTTTGCAAGGCTCATCTGCTGCCACTTCATTCTGTCTTCGTAACATTCGGAAGCATACTTTTGCGCGTTTACGTAAGACTGGAAGTCAGCTAAGGTCATATAGCTGTCGGAGGTTTTGAGCATGGTTGCTATCTCGTTGAACTCCTGACCGTTTATGCCGTACTGGAGGGTATCGACTGCTTTCTTTATAACGGGGTCGTTGTTATAATAGCTCTGAGGGTCATAGCTGCTCTTGAGAGCATTCACTTCGTCTACGTTCATACCGAAGATTATGATGTTATCATCGCCGACTGCATCGTGTATCTCGACATTCGCGCCGTCAAGCGTACCCAGCGTTACAGCGCCGTTTATCATGAGCTTCATGTTGCCGGTGCCGCTTGCCTCTGTACCTGCGAGGGATATCTGCTCTGAGATATCGGCTGCGGGCATGAGTATTTCGGACAGCGAAACGCAATAGTCTTCAAGGAAAATTACAGACAGCTTTTCGGAGAGCTTCTTATCCTTTTTAAGTTCCTCGGAGATGTTCCAGATGAGTTTGATTATCTGCTTTGCCATATAGTAGCCGGGGGCTGCCTTTGCGGCGAATATATAGGTCTTAGGCGTGAAAGGCGCGTCGGGGTTTTCTTTCAGGTAGTTATACTGAGAGATTATATGCAGAGCGTTGAGCTGCTGGCGCTTATACTCATGCAGTCTTTTTACCTGAACATCGAAGATAGACTCGGTATTGAGGACAACGCCGTACTGGTTCTTGACATATTTCGCGAAAGCTGCTTTGTTATCCTGCTTTATCTTATAGAGGCTTTCAAGCACTGCTTTGTCGTCCTTGAAAACGGTAAGCTTTGAAAGCTCGGAGGCATCTTTCAAAAAGCCCTTGCCTATCTTCTCGGTGAGCAGTTTGGTAAGACCCTCGTTGGACTGGTACAGCCAACGTCTGTAGGCTATGCCGTTTGTAACGTTTTTGAACTTTGTAGGAGTATCGGCGTACTCGTTTGCAAAGGTCTCTTTCTTTATGATATCGGAGTGAATTTTAGCAACGCCGTTGATAGAGTGGCAGGCATGGCAGCACAGTGTTGCCATTTTGCACTGGTTGTTCTCTATGATAGACATACTTGTTACCTTTGCATGATCCTCGTATCTCTCCCACAGAGAGCGGCAGTAACGCTCGTTAATTTCAACGATTATTGAGAAAATTCTCGGTGTTACGCTCTTTAAGAGGTTGCAGTCCCATCTTTCGAGGGCTTCGGGCATAACGGTATGATTTGTATAAGCAAAAGTATTGGTAACGATATGCCATGCTTTATCCCACGAATAGCCGCAGTCATCAAGCAGGACTCTCATAAGCTCGGGGATAGCGAGCGTGGGGTGGGTATCGTTTATATGGATAGCGACTTTTTCATGGAGGTTATCTAAAGTTCCATATGCTCTCATATGTCTGTCAACGATATCGCCGATAGATGCCGCGCAGAGGAAATACTGCTGGCGGAGACGGAGCGATTTGCCCTCGGCGTGGTTATCGTTGGGGTACAGAACCTTTGTTATAGCCTGCGAGATGATGTTCTGACCGAGAGCTTTCTGGTAGTCGCCCTTGTTGAACATATTCATATCGAATGACGGACATTCGGCTCTCCAAAGTCTTAAACACGAAACGGCTTTGCTGTCATAGCCGGACACCATCATATCATAAGGAACGGCGAGGACGGTTGTGTAGTCTTCGTGCGTTACGCAGTGATACTGGTTGTCCCAATATTCTTTCAGCACGCCGTCAAAATGCACTTCTACGGCTCTTTCGGGGTGAGGTAGCAGCCATGCTTTGCCGCCGGGCAGCCAGTTATCGGGAAGTTCGGTCTGCCAGCCGTCAACTATTTTCTGCTTGAAAATTCCGTACTCATAGCAGATAGAATAGCCCGTTGCGTGGAAGCCCTGTGCTGCCAAAGCGTCAAGGTAGCAGGCGGCAAGTCTGCCCAGACCGCCGTTGCCGAGACCTGCGTCGGGTTCCTGCTCGTAGATGCTGTTTATGTTTATGCCGTAATCTTTGAGCATATCAGTGGCTTCTTTTACCATTTCGAGGTTATAGAGGCTGGTTTTCAGCGAACGACCCATGAGAAATTCCATGGAGAGGTAGTAGACCTTTTTCTTGCCCGCCGATTCGGTCCTTATGGTGAATTTGTGCCTTTTATCTCTCAGAATCTTTACCACTACGCTTGCGAGAGCCTCATATATCTGTTTATCGGAAGCGTCGGTGGGGGTCATCTGCATTTCGTCATGCATATAAGCCTCAAATTTTTCTTTAAGTTCCTTTTTTGTGATAGTTTTTGATGTTGTCTTGGTGGTTTGTGCCATGATATTTCCTCCTAGAATTATGTTAAAGCCATAGGGCATTTCAGCCGTTATAAGCCATTATAAGCTGTTATAAGGCAAAAGATAATATTATTATACATATTAAATCATTTCAATTCAACAATTTTTTATGAATAAGTTTATTTATTTATCGAAAGTTTCTCGCTTTTGAGCGTGAAAACATACATTTATTATATATATAAGATGTGGAAAGCGGCAAAAAAGCCTTTTTATGGTGCGGATAGTTGCCGCTTCGGCGCAAAGTGCTATATTTTCTGAATGAAAATTTGTGCATTATAACGATTTTATGAGAATACAAAAAATTTTATTGATAAATGCTGAAAATGCTAAACGAATGTATATAACATTTGCATTTTGGCGGCTGATTATGACGGGGCAAGACCTGCAAAACACTAAAAGGAGGAAACGTATGCAAAAGGACATTACGGAAACAGACGAGAAGGAGCAGCGCAGGATAATGCGCGAAAAACGCCGCAGGTTCGCGAATATTTTATCGTTGAGCGGCGACCCTGTTTTAGCGGCGAGGCTGTGTGGTTTGCAGCCTGATGATTGCGGCGACATACTGGACAAAAAGCCCATTCGCCGACGGATAAACAGGTATCTGCAAAACAGGCGCGAGATGTACGGCACTGTGAGGAGCGGCTTAGAGCGGATAGCCTTCAATCGCTGCAACGATGCTGTGAAGCTTGCGTTTTTCGGCAAAGAGGGTGCGGACATCGAGGGGCTTGACCTTAGCTGCATATCGGCTATAAAGCGCGACAAGGACGGCGGTGTTGACATGAAGTTTTTTGACCGCCAGCGCGCTCTTGAAACACTTATGCAGCTGGACGAGGCGGAAAGTTCCTGCGGCAGCGCGGAAGAATTTCTGGCGGCTGTAACGCAGAAAAACTTTGAAATTACAGAAAATGCTGAAAATGCAGACGGTGGCGGTGACGATGAAAACTAGCCTTTACAGGTACTCGCCGAAGCAGTTAAAACTTCTGAACTGGTGGCACGACCCGAAGCTGCGGCGCTATGACGGCATAATATGCGACGGGGCTGTACGTTCGGGAAAAAGTATGTGTATGTCGCTGTCGTTCATACTGTGGGGGATAGCTACATTCAGAGAGGGGCAGTTTGGAATGTGCGGAAAGACGATAGTATCGCTAAGGCGCAACGTTATAGAGCCGCTGAAAGTACAGCTTTCACGCTTGGGCTTTGCGGTGAAAGACGACCGCGTGAAAAACATCGTTGACATAACGCTTGGCAAGCGCAGTATGCGGCTGTATTTGTTCGGAGGGAAGGACGAGGGCAGTGCGGCGCTTATTCAGGGCATTACGCTGTGCGGCGTATACCTTGACGAGGCTGTGCTGATGCCGCGTTCTTTTGTTGAACAGGCGGTGGCGAGGTGCTCGGTAAGCGGCTCAAAGCTGTGGTTCAACTGCAACCCCGACAATCCCTACCACTGGTTCAAGCTGGAATGGATAGACAAGGCGGAGCAGAAAAACATTCTGCACCTGCACTTTCTGCTGACTGACAACCCCTCACTTTCGCCCGATATGATAGAGCGTTATGAGACTTTATATTCGGGGGCGTTTTACGAGCGTTTCGTATTGGGGAAGTGGTCGGCAGTCACGGGGGCAGTGTATTCGGGCTTTTCGCAAAAACGGCACGTATTTGATACTTTACCTGCCGATGTATCTTTTGTGCGGTATGCTTTAAGCTGCGATTACGGAACTGTCAATCCTACCAGCATAGGACTATGGGGAATAACGGACGGCGGCAAAGCATACAGGCTGAAAGAATATTACTACGCATCGCGTATTACGGGGCAGCAGCGCACCGACGAGGAGCATTATGCGGCTCTTGAAAAGCTATGTGCGGGGTACGACGTTGAAGTTGTGGTATGCGATCCGTCGGCTCGTTCTTTCATAGAGTGCATACGCAGGCATGGGAAGTTTTCTGTAAAAGCGGCGAAAAATGATGTTGTATACGGCATACGCAGGGTTTCAGACCTTTTATGCGACGGACGGCTGTTTTTCAGCAGCTGCTGCAAGGACACGCTGCGCGAATTTTCTCTTTACCGCTGGGACGACAATTGCAGGTCGGACGTTCCCGTCAAGGAAAACGATCACGCCATGGACGACATACGGTATTTTGCCGTTGAGTGCATGGGGGAAAACCGCGGTTTTTACGCTCTTTCGGTAGACAGGGCGTGAAGCCGCAGACATTCAAAAAAGGAGGCATGACAACATAGCTTTCATTAACAGTCTTAACAGAAAAAAGCGCAAAGATACATCGGCTTTGTGCGAAGTTGCGTCGGCGGAGCGCAGCAGAGAGGGAAGTATGTTCCGCTTGGCGCACAATTCGGGTTATCTCGATATGTCACTTTACGAGACGCTGAGAGTTCAGGTGCCGCTGATAGATGCGGCGATAGGCAAGATAGTTCGGCTTGTGGGGGATTTCAGGCTGACTTGCACAGACGAGCGGTTACAGCCGGCGCTTGACGCATTTTGCAAAAACGTAAAGGTGAATACTTCGGGGCAGTCCTTAGGGTCGTTCATAGATGTATACTTAGATGACCTTATCACATATGGAAAGGCGCTTGGTGAGATACTTATAGACAGCGAAAACGGTGAGATACTGGGTCTTGCGAACGCTGACCCGACGCTGTTTACTGTAAGAAGCGGAAAAGATCCGCTGACGGCGAGGTATTTTTTCTTTGACGGGGCGAGCGAAGTACCGATAGCGCACCCGGAGAGGATATTCTGCACTATGCTTTCGGAGAGTCCTAAAAATCCGCAGGGAGTCTCGATGCTGCGCGGACTGCCGTGTTTTTCACAGGCGCTTATGAAGATATACGGCTGCATAGGAAAGAACTTTGAGAGGGTAGGCAACGTAAGGTATGCTGTGACATACAAGCCTTCTGCTGATAGCTGCGACGGAACTGCCGCTAAAGAACACGCCGAACAGATAGCGCGCCAGTGGGCTGACGGCATGAACAGCGCGCGCTACGGCAGGGTGAAGGACTTTATTGCTGTGGGCGATGTTGACATTAAGGTGATAGGCGCTGACAATCAGATAATAGACACCGAGATACCCGTTCGGCAGCTTTTGGAACAGCTTCTTTCAAAACTTTCGATACCGCCGTTTTTGCTGGGGCTGAACTGGAGCAGCACCGAGCGCATGAGCACGCAGCAGGTGGACATTCTGACGAGCGAACTGGAATCATACCGCCGCAAACTTACGCCCGTTTTACGCCGGATAGGACTTATATTCGCTGCTCTCAGCGGCAGTGACAGCGACATCGAGGTACAGTGGGCGAACATTAACTTGCAGGACGAGACGGAGCTTGCAAAGGCGCGGCTTTACAACGCGCAGGCGGAGGACATAGAGCTTCGCAACCAAAAGACAAAGGAGCGTGAAAAGACTTATGACGACTGAATTTGCCCTGAACGAGCAGCTTCTTGAAAAGATAAACTCTTTCAGCCGAAAAAAGCTAACGGAGCAGGAGGTATACTGCTTTCCTGTGATATTATGCGACAACGAGATAGACCGAGACGGGGAGAGATTCTCGGTAGCGGCTCTTGGCAGACTGGCAAAGCTTTTTATAGGCAAGACGGGGATATTTGACCACGATGCGAAGGGCAGCAATCAAAGCGCGCGGATATTTGACACGGCTGTTATGCAGGACGAAAAGCGCATTACAAAGGCAGGGGAGGTATACACCTGTTTGACAGCGAAGGCATACATGGTGCGCACGGGCTCTAATGCAGATCTTATTGCCGAAATTGACGGCGGTATTAAAAAAGAGGTGAGCGTTAGCTGCTCGGTAAAGAGAAAGAAATGCTCGGTATGCGGTGCGGTAAAATGCAGGCACGTTAAGGGGCAGACATACGGCGGCAGGATATGCCACACGATACTTGATGACCCCGACGATGCATATGAATGGAGCTTTGTGGCTGTGCCGGCTCAGGTTGGCGCAGGGGTATCAAAGAGCGTATGCATGGAGGCGGCTGACGATACCGAAAGTACCGAAAATATAGCTGAAATGGCTGTGAGAGAGCAGCTTATAAGCGACATTATGCGCAAAAGCTGGCTGGGCGACCCGACGGTATCGCTGAAAGGGTTCAGAGAGTATCTGACGACGCTTACTACAGAAAAACTGTACAAGGTAAAGCAGGATACCGACAAGGCGCACGAAAATGCGGTGTTTGACGACTCGCCTTGCCTTACGGGTACAAAAGCGGCGGACAGGAAAGACGGCAACGACAGTTACAACAGTTACAAGATATAAAAAATACGGAGGTAAAAATATGTACGAAGATATAAGACTTGAAAAATCACTTTACAACGTGAACGGAAAGACCTTTACACAGGCACTTACAGAGCTTGACCCCGACGAGAACTATGCTTCGACGGAGCTTGCAGGGCTGGACGCATTTGAAAGACAGCTGAAACGCTTTGACATCAAGGTCAGCGGCAAAGACTGCGACAGGGTGGAGAAATTTTTTGTAAGTACGCAGTCGGCTCTGCTTTTCCCGGAATTTATTCGCAGGAGCATAAAACAGGGACTTGACGAGTGCAGTATTCTTGACGACATAACCGCTGCAAAGGGCTACACTGACGGCATTGATTTTCGCGGCATAACTATTTCAAAGGCAGGCAGCGAGGTCACAGAGCAGGGGGCGCAGCTGTCGGCTACATCGGTGGCTTTGGCAGGCGAGGCAACGGCTGCTAAAAAGTACGCGAGAAAGCTTTCTGTAACTTATGAAGCGATACGCAAGCAGAGAATTGAGGCTTTGGCAGTGGTACTGCGTTCTCTCGGCTGCGACATAGCGAGGGCTGTAGATCTTGAGGCGGTAAATACTCTTGCAAAGGGAGCGGCAAGCAGCAACATGGCAGGAGAAAAGGTGACTTACGCGGACTTGGCGGCGTTCTGGTCGAAACTCAGCGGTTACGACATGACGACTATTGTTACTACGCCTGCTATAATGGCTGATATACTGGCTCTTGATGAGATGAAGTATTGCGTGAGCGACTTTATGACCTCGGGCAAGGTAAAGACGCCTTACGGAGTTACTATTATAAAATGTGCTGGCATGGAGACGGAGCAGATGGTGGGAATTGACAGCAAAAACGCCCTTGAAGCTGTATTTGCTACCGATGTTTGCATTGACAGTGACAGACTGCTCTCTACCCAGTGCGAGGAGATATCTTGCAGCGTTATGGTGGGATTTTCAAAGATAGCTACCGGTGCGGCAGCGGTAATGAAGCCTGCCGGCTGATAAGCAGGTGATAAAATGTTTACTATCGACAATGACAAGGTAGTTGAAATGGTATGCTTATACGCGCGTTTGCCTAACAGCAGGCGCGCACAGGCTGCCGAACTTGCCCAGTGTGCGGCAAGTTACCTGTGTTCAAAGCTTATTCGCGAGCCGGAAAATCCCAAAGAGGCAACTGCCGTTTGCCATGCGGCTGCGTGCATAGCTCTTTGCGACTTAGCGCGTCTCGGGGCGGCGGCTTTGGAACCAACGGTTACGGAGACGGGGGTATTCTCTGCGAACGGCAAGAGCAATGCGACATCGGAAGAGGCTGAAAAGCTCAAAAAAGATGCTCTGGCGCGGCTGGGCGATATGCTTGAAGAAAACGAAACGGCTGACGACTTTTATTTTCAGGGGGTAGATAACTATTACGCTTAAAGAATGTGTTACATCGGCTGCCGCAAAGGCAGGTTTCAAGGTGACAGAGAGCTTTGTTGACAACGACCCTGTTACGCTGTATGATACGCCTGTGATATTCATAAGCGATGAGGGCAGCGAGCTTACGGAAGAATGGCTTGCGCTTTCGGGGGATAATTATCTTGGCATAAACAAAAAGCTGAAGGCAACGGCTTTGGCGGCATCGCCTCTTGGGACGGAAGATCTGCTTAATATGGTGGAGAAATTGCAGCTTAATTTTACGGCGGACGAAACGCTTTATGACATACATTTTTCTGTTACTGCGCCTAAGAGGAACGAGCTTCACAAAAGGGTACAGTGCGAGATAAATGTAACGGCTGCATACGCGGCGGCAGAGGAGGTATAGCATATGAACGGAAGAAAGATCTCTTTTACATACGGCACTATTACTCTCAACATTTCGGGATACAACGTTACGGCGGAGGACAAACTGACTGAAATTGCGCTGATAAACGGCAACATACGCACTGTGAAAGTAGGCAAGGCGGCGACTACCATAAAGGTGGGCGGAAAGCTGCCGTCGTTTGACTGCAAGGAGCTTTTGGACACCGCGAAGCCTATGGTGGCGCAGACAAATGACCTGACTGTTGACGGCGTTTCGTTTCCGTCGGCTATGCTGGACAGCTTTGTTATAGAGCCTGAGGCTGCTGACGGTTTTGCAAAGTATTCGATGACATTTCACGTATGAAAAGGGGGATATGAATGTTCTCTCTTGAATTTTTGGTAAAAGGTCAGAGCAATATTTTTACGGCGAATATCATCGATATACATTTTACGAAAGAACGCTACACGCCGTACACAACGATTTCGGGCAGGGCGCTGCTTTCATCTCTGCCCGAGGGGATAAAGGCGGTATCTCTTTTTAACGGTGACACGCTTATGCATTACGGTTTGCCCGACAAAGCCGAGTGGACATACAAAAACGGCTGTGGCATTATAAGCTTTTCTTCAAAGGGATTTTCGGCGGCGTTGGGGCAAAACCAGCTCACCCCGGGAATGTACTCTAACACGACGTTTGAAAAGCTTATGAACAGCAGCATAGTTTTGCCGAATGT
>CANRDG010000042.1 GCA_947629275.1 uncultured Clostridia bacterium
ATTCGCTCCTTTTTGATTTTAAATTTCTTCCCGGCTGAATACCAAGAATATTATGAAAAGCTTCTTTCCCGATTTTAGTCGGAATTTAAGTTTCTACAAATAAGTACACCACGAACACACAAAATGTTACACGGAATTTGAAAAATTTTATAATTTGTAGGTTTGCACAAAATGACAGCCAACTTTTGTAAATAGTATACAAAAAAAGCCGTATTTTATGGCGCAAAAAAGCAGCCCCGTTAAGGACCGCTATACTATATTAAATGTATTAAGCTATGACTCTGTTTCTGCCTGTTTGCTTGGCGGTATAGAGTTTTTCATCTGCGACCTTGATATTATCCTCTGCCGAGAGCGCAAGGTCAAGCTCGGTACAGCCGAAGCTCATTGTCATTTTAATTTCTGTACATTCAAACACGCAGACGGAATCCATGATAGTTTTTCTTATCTTTTCCGCAGCGGCGGCGGCATCTTCAAGAGAGGCATCGGAAAGCAGCACTATAAATTCCTCTCCACCCCAGCGATACACGCCGTCGCAGCTTCTTATACTGCTGCCGAGTATTGAAGAAACGTGCCGCAGAGCCTCGTCTCCTACGTTATGACCGTATGTATCGTTAATCTTTTTGAAAAAGTCTATATCGCAGATGAAGAGCGCTCTTTTCTCACATCTGCATGAATGTGCTCTTAAATATTCATAATCGTTGTGGAACGCTATGCGGTTTTTAAGTTTAGTAAGTTTATCATGCAGAGAATCATCGAGAAACGTATCGGACTCTAGCGCGATACCGCATATGAAAGCTGCTAACGAAAGCCTGCGCTGGTCTTCTTCGAGGTCGAAGCCGTTGTCATCGAGCTTATTTATTGCCTGAAAAACGCCGATAAATTCGCCTTTGCAGTTTGAGATAGGCATTACCATTATAGAGTTAGTAACATAGCCCGTTTTTTTGTCCACATCGGAATTGAAGTCGGGGCAATTGTATGGGTCGTTAGTAACGATAGCTTTTTTCATTGAAAGCGCTTTGCCTACAAGCCCTGTATTTTCGGGGATAGTTATCCTGTCCTCGCCCACAGCAGCGGTAGTCCACAGTTCGTGCTTGTCTTTATCCCACTTCCAGAAGCTTGCTCTGTCGGCGTTGACTATCACGCTGCCAAGCTCGGTTATAAGTCTGAAAATTTCCGAATGGTTGTTCTTGGCGTTGTTATCGGTAGTACACATCTGCGAATAAAGGCTGTGCGTAATATCAAATATCCTGTCAAGCATTTCGTCATTTTTGATAGCTTCTTTGTTCATATAAGCCATATCAGCGGCGCTTCCTTTCTGTATTTAACATAGCAAAGCAAATATCTTTTGTTTAATAATATCACATAAAATCTGAAATGTCAACAACCGCAGGTAATTCTTTTGGAAGGGGCGGCGATGTGCAATATTTTTTTATTCAAATTGTTAAAAAACATTGATTTTTGCAAAGATAAGTTGTATAATATAAAATGACATCAAACGTTCGCTCGCAAAGGGGAATATTTTCTATGGAAAATAGGGGCAAAAATAGATTTTTAGGCGACGTGCTTGAATGTGCGATATGCTTTATAATAGTATTCGTTGTGGCGTTTGCAGACCTGTTTTACTTTCTTGACAGTGCGCTGAAAGACAGGCTGTATCAGTCTCCGCGCGGAATAAACAACACCATTAAAATTATTGCGATAGACGACAAAACGCTGCAAGTTCTCGGTCCTTACGGAACGAGCTATAGAGGCTATACGGCACAGCTTATTGATGCGCTGGGTGACTCCCCTGCCGTTATAGCTATGGATATTATGTTTTTCGGAAACAGTGACGAAGCTAGTGATGCGGCTTTGCGTGCGGCGTGCGAGAAAAACGGTAACGTTGTGGCAGGTTCTTACATAAACTACACAAGCGCATACAAGACTGATAAGGACGGCAAGGGCTACATAGACCACTTCAGTATTGAAAGCGTTGAGCAGCCGTTTTTTGCAGACTATTGCGACACGGGATTTGTTAATGTTTCGCCTGACGACGACGGCATCGTGCGCTCGGTGATGATGTCTGACAGCGACGACAGCGGTGAAAATATATATCAGAGTTTTTCTTCTGTGATATATTCAAAATACTGCGAAAAGACAGGCGAAAGTACAAACGTTCTCTCGCTTGACGGAAACGGCAGAATGTGGATAAACTACGCAGGCAAGCCGGGCGATTATGAGTACATATCATTTGTGGACGTTATACAAGGCAAAGTCGATCCGCGTATATTCAGCGGTTGTGTTGTGTTTGTAGGCGCATATGCGGCTGGTATGCAGGATCAGTATTCGGTGCCGAACAGTTCTGCGCAGATGTTCGGAGTTGAGATACACGCGAACATTTTGCAGTGCATGATAGACGACAGAATGCCTCTGCCCGTTTCAAGGCTGGTTGCGGCGCTAATAAGCGCTGCGGCTGCGACTTTGGTATTCTTACTTTCAAAGAAGCTGAAAGTCAGGTTCAGCCTGCCTATTGCAATAGTTGCGCTGGTTGGCTACGGATTTTGCGGCGTTATGCTCAACGCGCACGGCAGCACCATACCGCTGGCTTACTGCACGGTATTTATACCTGTTGCGTTCCTTTTCAATCTGATAAGGCGCTATGCTATTGAGACCATTGAAAAGCGAAAAATAACCGCCGCTTTCAAAAAATATGTTGCTCCGCAGGTCGTTGAAGAGATGTTCAAAAAAGGCGGCTATCAGATAAAACTCGGCGGAGAGAACAGGCACATAGCGGTTTTGTTTGTTGACATTCGCGGCTTTACTCCGATGTCGGAATCGCTCGAGCCTGAGCAGGTAGTTGACATACTGAACAGTTATCTCAATCTGACGACTAATTCTATCTTTGCAAACGGCGGCACACTTGACAAGTTTATTGGCGATGCGACCATGGCGGTCTTCAATGCGCCGTTTGACCTTGACGACTACATTTTCCGCGCGGTAAAGACTGCTTGGGACATAGTTCAGGGCAGCAACGAGATAGAGAGCAAATACATGGAGAAGTACGGAAAATCGGTAAGCTTCGGCGTTGGTGTAAACTGCGGAAATGCGGTTGTGGGAAACATCGGCTGCGATTTCAGAATGGATTACACGGCTATCGGCGATACTGTGAACACTGCGGCACGTCTTGAGGCGAACGCAAAGCGCGGTCAGGTGCTGATAAGCGAGAGCGTTTACGAACAGGTGAAAGACCGCATAGAAGTTGAGCCTATCGGTGAGATACCGCTGAAAGGCAAATCAAAGGGCGTATTCGTATATTCTCTTACAAACATAAAGACAGATGAGGCGGACACATGAGCAGATTTCTTATAATTCCGGAGCTTACAAACATTGAGGAGCAGTTGGCTCTGGCTGAAAAATATAATCTGGGGTTTGAATACAACGACTATTTTTCACCAAAAATGCTTGATGATGAGGCGAAGCTGCAACATACTATAGATGAATACAAAAAGTATGATTTGCCAAATTACTGCACCTGCCACGGGGATTTTTTTGATGTGCTTGTATTCAGCGAAGACAGGCTGATACGCGAGATAGCCGACAAACGCATAAGGCAGAGCATTGACACGGCGAGAAAAGCGGGCGCAAAAGCAGTGGTTTTTCACACAAATTACGAACCTGCTCTGACGGCTGATACATATATAAAGAACTGGACGGACTGCAACGAGGAGTATTTCAGCGGCATACTTAAAGAAAACCCCGGCATGAACATTTACATTGAAAATATGTTTGACCGCTCGCCTTATATGCTTAAAGGTCTTAGCGAGAGGCTTGAAAAATACAGCAATTTCGGCGTATGTTTTGACTACGCACACGCGATGTCGTTCGGCAGGAGTACGGATATTAACGATTGGGTCAAGGCTTTAGCGCCATACATAAAACATATGCACATAAACGACAACGACCTTGAAAACGACCTTCATCTTGCCATAGGCGATGGAAAGATAGACTGGAACGTATTTGCAAAATACTATGAAAAATATTTCTGCAAAAGCACTATACTCATTGAAGTATCCGGAATAGAAAAACAGCGAAGATCCGTTAAATTTTTAGAAAGCAAAGGAATGCTTGGCTTATAAACCGCACGGAGGCACATTTTATGAAAAAACTTGCTGCGCTGACATTGAAAGCGAAGATAATAATTGCTGCAACATCTGCGGCGGTAGTTGCCGCGGGTACTGTGGGTACTGTTATGCTTCTGAACAACAAAGAAGAATCATACAGAGTTGTAAAAGTATTCGAAACGCAGGGAGACTACAACACCGTTGACAGGGGCAATTCCGGCACGCTGGAAGTATACAGCGGAATGAATCTGCAAAACGGCGATGTTGTTACCACGGGTCCGGACAGCAATATGCGCATATCTCTTGACGGGGATAAGTACATTCTTATAGATCACAACAGCGAAGTGCAGCTTGTTGCGGAAAGCACCTCTAAGGACAGCAAGACTGTAATAGAGCTGAAAAAAGGCGAGATACTCAACGAGATAACAGAACCGCTCTCGGAAAACTCGACATACGAAGTAAACACCCCGAAAGCTACTATGGCGGTAAGGGGCACGAGCTTTTATGTACAGACGGAAATGCTTGACAACGGCAGCTGCATGACTGATCTTGAAGTCGTTCACGGAAAAGTGGCTGTATGGCTTTACGACGAAAACGGCGACAAAAAGGGCGATGAGGTGTACGTTCAGGAGGGCTACAAGGTAACCATTGTTATTGATCAGAACGAAAACAGCGAAAACACGCCTGATGTTGACGGCAATGCATATTTTGTTTACCGCACCGACGACGGCGGTTTTGTTGAGTGCAAAGACACCGACCCTGCGCCATACAAGACGGATTACAGCCTTATGCCCGACCTTGTAAAGCAGACTGCGCTTGCCTCTGACGACAGCGGACTTTTAAAGCTCGATGTTGAGATAGAAAAAATACTGAGGGGCGAAGAAACGACCGAAACGCCGATTGTTACGACCGCTCCGACGGAAACGAGCGACACGGAAAGCAGCACAAAGACTTCGGATATTTCGGAGACTACCCCTGAAACGACTACAGTGACTGAGGAAACTTCTGCGCCTGAATCGTCAGTTATAACTGAATTGCCTGCAGTCACGACCGAGGCGCCTGTGACAGTACCTCCCGAAACGACTGTGCCACAGGAAGCTGCGCTGCCCGAAAGCGAAACTACGGTGCCTTCTGTGACCACCGCGCCGCCCGAGACCGTAACGACGACGGGGACTTCGGAAACCACAACTACCAAAACCACTACAACTACCACAACAACGACCACTACGACTGCCGAGCCTGAGCCGGAAACTGCGACTGTGCTGTTTGCGGATCGCAGCGGAAATATAGTAGAGCAGAAAGAAGTTGAGGTTGGCGAAAGCATAGGCGCGCTGCCCACAGTGCCGACAGTTGCTGGTCATACAGGAAAATGGACTGTTGACGGCGAAGAGATTTCGGCTGATTATGTGGTAATGGGCGATGTGACCGTTACAGCTGTTTATACTATAAATGAGTATACTGTAACTTTTGAAACTAAAGAAACAGGCGTTACCATGCCTGCTGATGTAACCGCTGAATACGGCTCTGAAATAACGTTGCCTGCTGTTCCCGAAAAGACGGGTTACACCGGTGAATGGCAGATAGACGGAGAAATTGTTACAGGCAAGTACACGGTTACTGATGATGTTACTGTTACAGCGGTGTATACTATAAATCAGTTCACTGTTACATACGTTAGTGAAGATACTGATGCTCCCGCTCCCGAAGCTGAGACCGTTGATTACGGCACACCTCTGGCACTGCCGCAAATGCCCGAAAAGGAAGGCTACACGGGAACATGGACAATTGAAGGCGAGGATATTCCAGATGATTACGTGGTAACTAGCGACATTACAGTTACATTTAAGTATGAAATAATCTCTTACGAGATAACGTTTGAATGTGACGATGTCGAAATGAAAATGCCCGACCCGATAACAGCTGAATACGGCACGCCGCTTAGTGAGGCGCTTGCCAAAGTTGAAATGCCTGAAAAACCATGGTATAATGGCAAGTGGACTGTTGACGGACAGGATATTACAGCAGATATGGTAGTTGACAAGGAAATTACCGTTAAGGCAGAGTATACGCATATAAAAGTTAATATAGTTGTTGATTATGTTGGTGGTTATTCGGACGGTGGCAACAATGATCCGGCAAATTTCGGACTGTATACGTCTTCAGACGGTTCACTCGACTACGACATGATTGCCGAAGAATTACAAAATGAGATATTTTACTGGAAAGATTCAGCGCAGAGAAATCATTATGCAGTTGCTAAGGTCGTTTATGACAACACAGCAACGTCTTTAAGTGACTTAGATAACCCACTCGACATTGAAAACCTGCCTGAAATATCTGAGAATACGCCGTTTAGCGATATTGTATATGATTATGAATACGACGGTGTTTATTGTTCATTTGTAAGAATATACCTAGTTCCGGACTGGACGGTACATAAGGTTACTTTCCACGATGTGGACGGCAGTATAATGGAGCAGTTAAATGTTTATGATTATCAATCAATAGAGATACCTGAAATTCCGAGCAGCGCTCCCAGTGCAACTTGGGTATCTTTGCAGCCGGATGGCACTTATGAAGAATTTAAAATAGGCAACGGAATTTACAAGGACGAAGACGTATACTGCGGATATCAGGTAGAATCCCACGGCTATTCTAACGGTGGTTGGTATGATTATGGATCTTCTATTTATAAAAAAGTAGGAGATACGCTTACTGAAGATGATCTTAAAAATTTAGTCCCATATGAAGAAATAATAGCAGGATTTATTACCGAACCTGTAAGCAGCGCTTCTGACATAACCGAGTTTTACTCCGCCGGTCAAGTAGTTAACAGCAAACTTGATCTTTACATAGTAAGAGCTTATGTTGAATATGAAAAGGTCAATGGAGACACGGGCACGCTTTACTGGCTGGGAGACGGTTCGGTTCTTGATGAATTGGATACTCTGAAATCTTCTACAAACAACATATGGCATTTTGACAGTGCAGATGGCGATGAAGTAAACGATGACACATTAAACAGCCGTATGACTTATAATTATGATAATCCGCCTGCTTCACCTCAGACTGCGGCAAGGTTTAGGGTAGTTGAAACAGAATAATAACTACTCCCCTGCCCTGCAAAATCAAACATTTTCAGCCGTTGGCGTGCTGCCTGCGGCTGATTTTTTTGCGTTCAAAAGCTCCGATACAGCCTTGTTTTAAAAAAGTTTGTTATTAAATGACGATTTTTGCCCTTTCGGGGATTGACAAAGCGGACGAAATATTTTACAATATATATAGTATGTCTTAACGATATTTCATCACTTTAACAAGGAGAATAGTTAAAATGAATTATAAAAAATTACTTTGTCTGATACTTGCACCGATGTGCCTTGCCGGCTGTTCTTCAAAGAAAGCGGAATCATCATCTTCAAGACCAGACGGAGAAAAAATAGTCGTCACCATGATGTTTACAAGCCTCTTGCCAAATTTTGAAAGCTTAGTGGAGACCACTTATACCGATATAGACCTACAGGTGGAGAAAAATGCCGTAAGCACTATTGACGGTGAGATAGAACGCCGCCTGCGCAACGGTCACGGCACTGATATTGTTACTTCGTCGCTGGCAACGGGCGACATACTGAATCACCTTGCAGACCTGAGCGCGGAGAGTTTTATTTCTTCCTATCAGTCAGGCATTATGCACAAGACTTCAAGAGACGGAAAAAATATGTTCATACCTCTGCCTGCGCAGTATTACGGATATATTTACAATGCAACTCTTGCCAAAGAAAACGGGCTTGAGATACCCACGACGCAGGAAGAACTGGTAAAGATGCTTGAAAAGGCAAAGGCTGAAAACATTGGCATTGACGAAAACGGCTATGTTTTTACCGTAGACGGCACGCCTGCAACGACTGCCACTTTTGCATTTGCAACAAAAATACCCGACTTTTTCGGACTTTCGGAGGGCATAAAGTGGCTTGACGGGATCAAAAACGGTGATACGACATTTTCAGGAACGCTGGAATCATGCCTTGATCTGCCGCTTGAACTTATTGACAAGGGTTACTTAAATCCTACACCATTTACTTCTGTTTCAAACTGTGCGCCTGTGCTTGAAAAGATGAGCAGCGGTCAGATGCTCGTAGCGTTTGACAGTGTTACTATGCTTAGTGACATACGCAAAGACAGCAGCTATGAATTTGATATGCTGCCTATTTTAAGCAACGAGGGCAACCCTGCGTGGACTGTATCTGCTCCGACTGCGTATCTTGGCATAAACAAAACGCTGACCGAAAAGGGCAACGAAGCAAAAATGGATGCCTGCCGCAAAATTCTTACGCTGCTTTCATCGCCTGAGGGGCAAAATGCATTCATGCTTGACAACGGCGCGGGGTATTCATATCTTGTAGACTACACGCCGACTTCTGATATAGTTCCCGACGGAATAAAGGACTGTATTGACGAGGGCTACAACTATAACATTTCTATTTCAAACGATTTTATGAGGTATTTTGGTGCTCGCTGCAATACCGTTCTGTGCGCGCAGAAAGAAATTGCAGATGCGTTTGCAGAAATCGACAATTACATGAACGGCGGTGACGAACAGGTCGTAACACTTATAGGCACTATAGACCATGACATGATGGTCGAGAACTACAATGTGCGCACGCAGGAGACCGAGATAGGAAATCTTATCGCCGATGCAGTCAGAGAGATAAACGGCACAGATATTGCGGTAGTGAACGGCGGTTCTATACGCGGCAGTTTATACAAAGGCGATGTTTACAGCTACGACCTTGATTATGTATGCCCGTATGACAACAATATTATAGTTCTCGAAGTTAATGCGGAAGTTATACGCAGCATGCTTGCAAACAGCCTTTCGATGATGATACAGGAAAGCAACATACCGGGCGGAAGGTTTCTGAACGTTTCGGGGCTGAAATACTCTTTCACGCCTGCGACAGATAGCACGCCTGCGCAGCTTGTTGACGTAACGCTGGCTGACGGTTCGCCGCTTGACGAAAATGCGGTATACACAATTGCCGTTACCGACTACATGGCAGGCAAAAGCGGTTACGAGGACAACAACGGCGATGGATTTACAATGCTTAATATTTACAGCGACAGCACGCCGAAGCCCGACAATGTAAAGCTTGTGCGCGAGACGGAATACACCATACGCGGCGCGCTGGCTGAATACATGATAAAGCACAACGACGCGGCGATAACGTCGAAGCTTGAAGGAAGGATCACAGCGGTGAACGAAAATGAGTAAAAGTCATGGTAAAAAGGTCTCGCACTGGCGGTTTTTTATCGTACTGATACTGGCGGTACTGGTGGTATGCCTTTTGGTGTACTGGCTTATCGTAGCCGCTGCCGGGATAACGTCTAATTTCACTAAAAACATGAATACCATTTATCTGCGCGAGATGACGAATCTTACGCAGGCAAACTTCAAGTCGGGACTTTCCATGCGCTACAGCAGTCTGAAGTCGGTCGCAGAGAGCGTTACCGGCGAGGACACGGAAAGTTTAGATGCGCTGGAAAGGTTTATAGGCAGCGCCGAGCAGAACAACGATTTTGAGTTCATGGCATTTGTGGACGAGGACGGTTTTTATTACAGCGAGGAAGGAAAGCGCCCTGCGGCAACAAAACTAAGCTTTTTAGCGCAGCTTTTGGACGGCGAGGACGAGCTTGTTTCATACAACGAGACCTTTCTTGAAAACAACATGATAGTTTTAGGCACACAGATAATGCCTATAGAATTTAATGGCACGAAAATTATTGCGATAATTGCGGGCTTTTCCGCGGATTCAATAGGTCAGCACCTGTTTTTGCGTAGTGAGGACGGTCAGACCAACGCGAGCATTGTTACGAAAGACGGCAGTTTTGTAGTTTACAACACGTTTTTCTCGGAGCTGCCGAAGGGAAGCAACATTCTCTCGAAATTCAGAGAGTACGCGACGTTTGACAAGGGGTACTCTATAGATCAGATAGAAGCAGACTTTGAAAGCGGAAAGTCTGGCATGGCGATATTTCGGGCGGTAAACGTTCATATGTGTATGTACTACGCACCTATCGAGGGTACACAGTGGTATATGCTCATGGAAGTACCGTATGAAATGGTAGACGAGATGACCGAGAACCTCAGCAGCCGCTTGAACAGGAACGCCATTACGATGATGGCGACGGTCATGATGATGATACTGCTTATCTTGTGCATATATCTTATAAATCTCAGGGCGCATTCAAGACAGCTGGAGGCTGCGCGTGAATCTGCTGAAAAGGCGCAGAGAGCTGCCGAACAGGCAAGCTATGCAAAGAGCGAATTTTTAAGCCGCATGAGCCACGAGATACGCACGCCGATGAACGGCATAATAGGCATGACAGAGATAGCACGCCAAAACAAGGACGCCCCCGAAAAGGTGGACGATTGTCTTAAAAAAGTTGCGCTGTCCTCAAAGCACCTTATGCTGCTGATAAACGATGTACTTGATATGTCGAAGATAGAAAGCGGCAAGATACAGCTTAAAAACGAACTTTTCGACCTGCGGCTGTTCCTTGAGAACATCGAGAACATTTACAGCGTTCAGGCAGAGGAAAAGAGCATTGACTTTGAGATACAGCTGACGGGCAATATAGACAAGTTTATCGGCGGCGATTCGCTGAGGCTCAATCAGATACTGACAAATCTTCTTTCAAATGCTTTCAAGTTCACGCCCGATGGCGGCAATATTACGCTATGTGTAAACGAGGTAAAGCACGAGGACGACACGGTGCTTCTGAGTTTCTCGGTCAAAGACACGGGCATGGGTATCAAGGAAGAAAACCTGGACAAGATATTTGAGGCGTTTGAGCAGGAAAATGCCGAGATAACGCACAAATTTGGCGGCACGGGTCTTGGGCTTTCGATAGTAAAGAGGTTTACGGAGCTTATGGGAGGCAGTGTTTCGGTAAGCAGCGAATACGGCGTTGGCTCGGAATTTGTTGTACAGCTTCCCTTCTCCATTACCGAAAATTCGCAGATCATAGACTGGAAAAATGACAAGTCTGCAAACAGCAAAGCTGCTGACGAAAAGACCTACGATTTCAGCAGAAAGCACATTCTTCTTGCGGAGGACAACGAGCTCAACCGAGAAATTGCCGTTGAGCTGCTGGGCACTGAAACGGGAGCGATTATTGAAGAAGCTGAGGACGGACAGATGGCTGTTGATATGTTTGCTGCCAGCGAGATGTGGCACTATGACCTTATTCTTATGGACATACAGATGCCGCGGCTGGACGGATTTGAGGCGACAAGGCGTATTCGCGCTCTGGATCGCCCTGATGCGGCGAAGGTGCCTATCTTCGCTATGACTGCCAATGCATTTGCAGAGGACGAAGAAAAGAGCATACAGGCTGGCATGAATGCACATCTTTCAAAGCCGCTGGAGACTTCGGCGGTGCTTGCGGCGATGAACGAAATATTTAATCGCGACTGATATTTTTCTCAACAAAAATCAGTGTTCGTGTTGTTCAGAATACTTTCAAAATGTGGTATAATGTAATCACAAAAGGAGGTATCAGACATGAACACTGATAAAATTTATGCAGAAGCTATTGTGAATGAGTATTCAAAGAAAAGCACTACAAAGGTAGTACAACTGAAAAAACTTGACAGAGCGGCGAAAATGCCTGCGCAGATATTTGCGTACACATTCGGTATAATTTGCGCGCTGATAGCAGGCGTGGGAATGTGCCTTTGCATGGGCGTTTTAGGCTCTGGCACGGCTGTATTTATGGCGCTTGGGATAGCTGTAGGAATTGTGGGATTTGTTGGCGCTTCGGTAAATTATCCGCTCTACAAGCGCATTTTGCAGTCGGGCAAAGACAAATACGCAAGTGACATAATACGTCTTGCGAGCGAGATAGCAGGAGAAGAATAATTCACAAAAGGTGTGACGGACTTTGAACAGGACAAACAGCAAATACTTCAGCACTGCCGCCAAAATGGACGAGGCTCTTATTGAATGTCTTGAAAAGAAAGACCTTGAATACATTACAGTAAAAGAGATATGCGAAAAGGCAGGCGTCAATCGCTCGACGTTTTATCTGCACTACGAGACTATTGCAGACCTTCTCAATGAATGCACCGAGTACACCAACAAAAAATGCTTTGACAAGTACACTGCGGAGCTTGCTGACGTAAAAAAGCGGCTGGCATCTGAAAACACGGAAGATCTTATATTTATTTCGCCGCAGTATCTGGAGCCGTTTTTAGAATTTGTACGTGAAAACAAGCGGCTTTTCAAGGTGATCTTGCTCAACCCCGTTACGTTCAACACCGGCAGCACTTTTATGAAGCTTTTTGACGAGGTATTCTCGCCTGCTATGGACAAATTCAGCATAGACAAAAGCACAAAACCGTATGTTATACATTTTTATCTTGGCGGACTTATTGCCGTTGTGAAAGAATGGATACAAAACGGCTGCGAGACGTCCGTTGACGAAATAACACGCATTTGCATGGGCTGCATAATGCCAAACGAAACATTTTTGAAATAAACAAAACCTCCTTGCCTATTGCAGGGAGGTTGTTTGCTGTATTGACATTCAAAAAATAATTGTGTATAATTAAATTATAGTACATTTACATACAGAGGCGTTTGACATGATGTTATTTTTCAAACAGCACAAGGTCATTACGGTGCTGCTATGCATACTGATATTCATAATTTTGCTTGTAATATTTGCACTTATTTTTATGAGGGCGTTCCCCTCTTTTGGCGGCAGACCTACAAAATCAGACCGTGAAAATTACTCTAAGCGCTGAAATGCTCCCCATTTGTTAGACAATATGGTATAATAGAAATATACCCGAAAAAAGTCTAATGAAAGGGGAGCATT
>CANRDG010000043.1 GCA_947629275.1 uncultured Clostridia bacterium
ATGACCGAGGAGGAGCTTGAAAACAACCTCGGAACTATTGCGCAGAGCGGTTCGCTGGCCTTCAAGACGGACAACGAGCTGGGTGATGAGTCGCAGATAATAGGTCAGTTCGGCGTTGGTTTTTACTCTGCGTTCATGGTGGCAAAGGAAGTTACCGTGCGCTCGAAGGCTTTCGGCAGCGATAAGGCTTACGAGTGGAAGTCGGCAGGCGTTGACGGCTACACCATTGACGAATGTGACAAGCAGGACGTCGGCACGGAGATAATACTTACGCTGAAAGACGATACCGACGACGAGAAGTATTCTAAATATCTCGATCAGTATCAGATACAGTCGCTTGTTAAGAAGTATTCGGATTATATACGCTTCCCTATCAAGACGGAAGTTGAGCACCAGCATTATGACGACGACGGCAACCCGACAGAAGTACACCGCGAGATAAAGACTATAAACAGCATGGTACCGCTGTGGAAGAAGAACAAGTCGGAGCTTACGGACGACGACTACAACAGCTTTTACGCTGACAAGTTCGGCGATTTTTATCCGCCTGCCGCGCACATTCACACCCACAATGAGGGTGTTGCTTCTTATGATGCGCTGCTGTTCATACCCTCAAAAACGCCGTTTGACTATTACTCAAAGGATTTTGAAAAGGGCTTGCAGCTGTACTCGTCGGGAGTTATGATAATGGAGAAATGCGAAGATCTGCTGCCCGATTATTTCAGCTTTGTAAGAGGCTTGGTAGACAGCGAGGACCTTTCACTGAACATCTCGCGCGAGCTTTTGCAGCACGACAAGCAGGTAAAGCTTATTGCTAAAACTCTTGAAAAGACGATAAAGAACGAGCTTACCAAAATGCTGAAAAACGACCGCGAAAAGTACGAGGAGTTTTATTCAAACTTTGGTTTGCAGTTTAAGTTCGGCATATATCAGTCGTTCGGCGCGAACAGAGACATACTGAAAGACCTGCTTTTGTTCCACAGCTCATTCAGCGACAAAAAGACCACTTTGGAAGAATATGTTTCGCGCATGAAAGAGGGTCAGGAGAACATTTTCTACGCTTGCGGCGACAGCATTGCACGTATTGAAAAGCTGCCGCAGACGGAGCTTGTAAAGGACAAGGGCTACGAGATACTGTACTTTACCGACGAGGTTGACGAGTTTGCTATAAAGGTGCTTATAGACTATGACGGCAAGAAGTTCAAGTCCGTTTCGGACAGCGACCTTGATCTTGAAACTAAGGAGGAAAAAGAGGAGAGCAAGAAGCAGACCGAAAGCTGCAAGGATATGTTCGGATTTATGAAGGACGTTCTTGGCGACAAGGTAAAAGAAGTAAGGCTTTCTTCGAGGCTGAAAAGCGCGCCTGTATGTCTTTCCAGCAACGGAGCGCTCTCGATGGACATGGAAAAGGTACTCAATTCTATGCCGCAGAACGCTGACAAGCAGGTAAAAGCTGAAAAAGCTTTGGAGCTCAACGGCTCTCACCCGATATTTGAAAAGCTGAAAGCGCTTTACGAAAGCGACAAGGATATGCTTACAAAGTACACGAAGCTTTTGTACAGCCAGGCGCTGCTTATAGAGGGCATTTCGATAGAAGACCCGGTGGAGCTTTCCAACATGATATGCGACCTGATGGTATGACAATAAAAAATGCGACCGACTCTGCTTTTATGCAAAGTCGGTCTTTTGATTTTGAAGATATGTACGGAAACTATCTTGCTACGCTTCTTATGATACCGCAGGCGATCTTTTTACCTGAATTGCCGGAGGGCTGAGTTGAAAGGTCGTCCGGCTTGTCGTGAATAATAACTGTTTTTCCCAGAACCTCATCGACTGTAAATCTGTTCGTCATAAAAATAGACAGCACATTTCCGTTATTTGCAAAAAAGCGGCGGCAGATCGCCCGAATGTGACGGGTGCTCACAGTTTTGCGTATCATAGTGTTTCAGCGCCGAAGCAAACGGATCATCTGCGTTGCCTGTACATGATGTTCCGCTGTGGATATGGAAGCCGAAAAATCTGTTGCCGCACGGAGCGTTATCGCTTGGCAGCCCCATTACCTGTGCATATACTACCGTGCCGCTTTGCGTGCCGTAAAACTGAACTATGCCATATATATCGGGGTACTCGTCGCTCCCGTTTATGACTGCCGCTGCCTGCGGCTTGCTTTGAAGCAGCATAACTATAGGCAGATTGTCGTCCTTGCCCATTTTTATATTCATGATAATATCACCCCTAAGAACATTGTATGTTAAAGGAATGAAAGGTGTTAAATCGCATATGCAAAAACGTCCGCACGAAATATCACGCGCGGACATTAAAATTTACGACAGATACTATGTACTTCCATGCTTTTATGGCATGGCGTTTTTATTCAAGGTAATCTTTCAGCTTGTTGTAACGAACGGGCTGGCGAAGTCTTCTCAGAGCCTTTGCCTCTATCTGCCTTATGCGCTCTCTGGTAACGTTGAAACGCTGACCCACTTCTTCAAGCGTGCGCGAACGTCCGTCCTCCAGTCCGAAACGAAGTCTCAAAACGGCTTCTTCACGGGGGCTGAGGGTAGAAAGCACTTGATTTATCTGCTCTTTCAGCAAAACCTGAGATGCCTTGTCGGCTGGCGCGGGGGCGTTCTCGTCCTCGATAAAATCGCCAAGGTGGGAATCCTCCTCCTCGCCTATGGGCGTTTCAAGCGACACAGGGTCTTGTGCGATACGCATTATCTCCCGTACTTTTTCTTCGGTCATTTCAAGTTTGGCGGCTATCTGCTCAGGGGTAGGGTCTTTGCCGTTTTCATGCAGCAGCTGCGACGAAGCTTTCTTTACCTTTGTTATGGTCTCCACCATATGAACCGGTATTCTTATAGTTCTTGCCTGATCGGCTATGGCTCTGGTTATTGCCTGTCTTATCCACCATGTGGCATAGGTAGAAAATTTGAAGCCCTTTGTATAGTCAAACTTCTCTACAGCCTTTATAAGACCCAAGTTGCCCTCCTGGATAAGATCAAGAAAGCTCATTCCCCTGCCGACATACTTTTTGGCAATAGAAACTACAAGTCTTAAATTTGCTTCAGAAAGGCGCTTTCTTGCAGCGGCGGCTTTCTTGGGGTCGCTGCACATTATCATTTCGGCAAGCTGTACTTCCTCGTCGGCGGTCAGCAGCGGAACTCTGCCTATCTCTTTAAGATAGATCTTTACGGGGTCGTCGATACCTATGGCATCGGCAGTCATGGCATAATCAATGTCATCTCCGGTGAGGTCTTCCTCCAGAGGGATATTCATAAGGTCGTCGTCATCGGGAACGATATCGTCGATTATTTTGATGTTGAAGTTGTTGCAGGTCTCATAGAAAACATCTATCTGTTCAAGGTCGTAATCAAGGCGTTCCAGCGCGTTTGTTATCTCGCGCGTGGTGAGCGAGCCTGTCGCCTTTCCTTTTTCCAGCAGGTTTTCAATGATCTTAGAGCTTTCACTGTTCATTATAATTCCTCCGATCTTAAAGATAAAGTCTGTCCTTTATCGGCGTTACTTTAAACTGTTCCTTTTCTTTCTGGCAAGCTGCGCAAGGTCCGTTTCTCCGCCAATTAGCTCATCGCTGTGGTGAAGCAGCAAATTTATGTAATCTTCCGCCGCTCTTTCATCTATTATAATATCCTTTTGAAGATTGAATATCCGCGAAAGTCTGCCCATTTCGTCTATTTCAAAATGCTCATTCAGCGAAGAGAGAGTCAGCCCCTGCGCTCCGTCAGGTCGTATGCAAAGCAGATCGTACAGCTTTCTGTAAAGCTTTGTGGGGAAATGCTCGGCACTTAGCCTTTGCGAAACTTTGGTTAGTTTATCGGGGTGCGCTATGATGAAAGACAGCAGCCCCTCCTGCGCTTTTGTGAGCTTATTGTTGATGGCAGGCTCACCGCTTTTTACATCTGTTTGCGATGCCACAGCCGCCATTGTCTGCTGCCACTGCCTGCGTTTACTTTGGTAGCTGCGTTTTTTAAGAATATCGTCAATATTCTCCGAAATAACGGTCTGCGAAATCTTCTGCTCGTCAGATATTTTTGAGATATACACTTCCCTTTCCAGTCGGTTGGGTATGTCAGCAAGCACTTCGCACACACGTTTAAGATAATCAACCTTGCCCAGATCGCTGTCCATATCAATACCCTGCTCACAGCGTTTAAGATTGTATGCTACTGCTCCGTCCGAATTGTCAAGAAGATATGCAAATCTGTCTTTGCCGTATTTAAGAATATATTCATCGGGATCTTTAGCGCCTTTCATGTCGATAACTTTGCTCTTTATACCCACCTGCGAAAGCATGGTTATCGCCTTGTCAGAAGCCGCTCTTCCTGCTCCGTCCGCATCGTAACAGATCACAACTTCATCGGCATACTGCGCTATCATTCTTGCGTGTTCTTCCGTCAAAGAAGTTCCGCAGGTAGCCACCGAGTTTTCAAACCCAGCCTGATTTAGCGAAACGACGTCCATATTGCCCTCGCACAAAAGCAGCCTTTTGGTCTTGGCGGCTGTCATTTTTGCAAAGTTCATGGAGAACAGAAAATTGCTCTTTTTATAAATTATAGTTTCTTTTGAATTAAGGTACTTTCTTTTATCGTCGCCCAGCGTTCTGCCGCCAAAGCCTACAATATGCCCCTGCAAGTCTATAAACGGAAACATTACCCTGTTCATAAAGAAATCATAAGTACCGCCGCTTCTTGAAGACCTTGCGATAAGGCTTGCACTTTCAAGTTCCGCATCGCTGAAGCCCTCCGCTCTCATATAATCGCGCAGAGTGGTCCAGCTGGTATTTGCAAAGCCTATGCCGTATTTTGTGATAGTCGCAGGTGTAAGACCGCGCTTTTTAAGATACTGCCGCGCCGCCAGACCGTTTTCGCCGCGCAGGTTGTCAAAGAAAAATCTCGCGGCTTTTTTGTTCATTTCATAAAGCCGTTGCTTGCGCCTTGTAAAGTCGTCGCCCTTCGCAACTTCTTCGGGCATAGGGAGCCCTGCTCTTTCGGCAAGCTTTTTGACAGCCTCTATATAACTCAGGTTCTCCATTTTCATAACAAAAGTTATAACGTCTCCCCCTGCCTGACAGCCAAAGCAATAAAAGCTCTCGGTATCGGGGTACACGGTAAACGACGGCGTTCTGTCGGGCTGGTGGAACGGGCATCTGCACTTGAAAAGCCTGCCTGCACGCTCCAGCGAAACATAAGAAGAAATAACCTCGTCTATTCTGTTTGCAGAGCGCAGCTTATACATAAATTCTTCCGGCAGCGGCATTTCATTCACCCCTTTTTACAGCGCCGACCAACCTTTCGGCACAAATATCTCGTTAAATTCCTTAATGGCAAAGCCGTCGGTCATTCCTGCTATGTAGTCGCACACTGCTCTGTCCTTGCCGTATTTTTCAGCCAGATCGCGGTACAGCGGCGGCATATTGCCTATATCGTTATAGTAATACTCATACAGCTTTGCGATAAGTCCGCCCGTTTTGTCCTCTTCCGCTTTGCACAACGGATTTGTATACACCTTTTCAAACATAAACATATGCAGCAAGTCGTGAGCCTGTTTGACGCTATCGGGTATCGCTATATTTTCCGCTCCGTTTTGGGCAATTGCTTCCACCAAAGTAGTTATCCTGCGGCTTTTTGAGTTGCCCAGAACATCGGTAGCTTCTTTCGGCAGGTCGCTTTCTTTGATTATCCCTGCTCTTATAGAATCGTCTATGTCATGGTTAATATACGCTATAACGTCCGCCAACCGCACAACACAGCCTTCTCTGGTCTCGGCGGTCTGATTTGTATGCTTTAAAATACCGTCGCGGACTTCATATGTAAGGTCAAGACCTTTACCGTCTTTTTCAATAACATCAACAACGCGGAGGCTTTGCTCGTAATGCTTAAAACCTTCGGGACAAAGCTTATCCAAAGCTCTCTCCCCTGCGTGACCGAAAGGTGTATGCCCGAGGTCGTGACCCAGCGCTATTGCCTCGGTCAGGTCTTCATTCAGCGCCAGTGCACGCGCGATAGTTCTAGCTATCTGCGAAACTTCAAGGGTATGCGTGAGCCGCGTGCGGTAGTGGTCGCCTGCCGGTATCAAAAACACCTGAGTTTTATGTTTCAGCCTGCGAAAGGCGTTGCTGTGCAGTATCCTGTCTCTGTCACGCTGAAACTCTGTGCGCAAATTGTCAGGCGGCACGGGTGTTTGTCTGCCCTTGGTATCGCAAGATCTACAGGCATACTCAGACAAAAAGCGTTTTTCATTTTGTTCTGTATGTTCTCTTGGCAGCACATTCCCCACCCCCGATTTATCTGATACATTTGACAGCAAAATTTATTTTACATAATAATATACAATCAAAAATGCTTTTCACCTCTGAAAAACGAGGCTCCACTTATAATTTTGTAGACAATTACAATATTTTATGCAAAATCGGCAGAAAAAATGTCCGATATGTCAATAGAAGACTTGCCGCCCGTTATATCTATAAGCTTTTTGCAAAATTCTTCTGACTTTTCGGCTTTCACTAGCATACTAAGGCGCACATCGCTGCCGAAATCGCTTTCAAGCACCTTTACTTCAAATTCGGGCAATACATACGAGATTTTGCCGTAAAAGCCATAGGCGCAGCGGCAGTCTATCTGCACGGCGTCGCACATGACCTTTAATTCTGCGTTGTCAAGGGCTTTTGCACACGCGGTAGAATACGCCCTTACAAGTCCGTTTGCGCCCAGCAGCACGCCGCCGAAATACCTTGTCACCACCGCGCAGACGTCAGTAACTCCCCTTTTCAAAAGCACATCGAGCACGGGCACACCCCCGGTTCCCTGCGGTTCGCCGTCATCGCTGTAACGGGTAGTATTGTTTTCCCTGAGCACATAAGCATAGACGTTATGCCGCGCCTTGCGGTTTTCAGCCTTTACGCTGTTTATAAACTCCACCGCCTGCTGCTCAGTCTGCACGGGGCAAACGGCTGCTATAAACTGCGACTTTTTCTCCTCGTACTCCCCTGCTGCTTTTTCTGCCAATGTTGTATATCCCATATCTCTCACCCTTAAATAAAGCAACAGCCCGTCGCCAAAGCAACGGGCAGCTATTATAACGTCAGTCAAGATTGAAACGCTTCTTGAATCTGTCAACACGTCCTCCTGTATCAACAAGCTTCTGCTTACCTGTAAAGAACGGGTGACACTTTGAACAAATTTCAACGTGTATATCCTTCTTTGTGGAACGCGTTTTGATAACGTTGCCACAGTGGCAGGTTATCGTGGTCTCCTCGTACTTAGGGTGGATACCTTCCTTCATTATATTTCCTCCTTCCGACTGAAATTATGACGACATAGAAGCCCATCATTTCAGTTCAGACAGTAGTTCTATGCATTCTATCAATTAACGTACCCAAATATTATAACACAAAAAAATTTATACGTCAAGTGTTTTTTCTAAAAAATAATACTTGCCAAAACGGTTGCGATATGGTATACTTAAATCAGATAAATTGCACAAAAAATTTGGAGGTGTATAACATGAGAGAAAAACTGCTGTTCCTCGGTATGTTGGTATTGAGCGTGCTTTACTGGGTAGAGGTAGTTGGCGCAGGCTCATACGAATGGTATCAGTACATCGGTCTGGCGATAACGGTGCTTACCATACTGCCGTGGCTGATAAGCATACTGATATCTCAGCGCAAAAAGTCTAAAGAGCGCGCCGAGGAAGCCGCGCTGAAAGCCGCAAGACGCGATGCAAAAGAGGCTAAGAAAAACAAATAAAGCAGCACACTAAAAAGGTTTGGAGCATTGTCCAAACCTTTTTGTTTTGCGGAAGCTTTGTATTACAGCTTTTCTACCCAGCCGAAGGTATCTTCTATCTTACCCCACTGTATGCCAGTCATGGTGTCATACAGCATTTGTGAGATAGGTCCTATCTCGTTGTTATTGATAGTCATTACCTTATCGTTCCATTTCAAGTGACCTACAGGCGAGATAACAGCTGCTGTGCCTGTGCCGAAAACTTCGCTCAGTTTGCCGTTATCATATGCGTCTGCAACTTCCTGAATGGTTATACGTCTTTCGCTTACGGGTATGCCCTTAGCGCGGCATACATCGAGAGCTGACTTTCTTGTGATACCCGGAAGAATTGAACCTTGCAGCATAGGCGTTACTACCTCGCCGTCTATAACGAACATTATGTTCATAGCGCCAACTTCTTCTATATACTTCTGCTCAACGCCGTCAAGCCACAGCACCTGTGAATAATTCTGCTTGTGTGCCTCGTCCTGACCTATGAGCGATGCGGCGTAGTTGCCGCCTGTTTTTGCAAAGCCCATACCACCTCTTACGGCTCTTACATACTTGCTCTCAACATATATCGAAACGGGATTGAGACCTGTTTCATAATACGCGCCCGAGGGTGAAAGTATTATAAAGAACATATAGTGGTCGGCAGGCTTAACGCCTAAGAACGGGTCAACCGATATGATGAACGGTCTTATGTAGAGCGATGCGCCGTCGGTATGAGGCACCCAGTCTTTATCCACCTCAACGAGTGCATGAAGGGCTTGCAGGCAATCCTGCTCGTCGATACGCGGGATAACAAGTCTGTCGTTGGAAACGTTCATTCTCTTGAAGTTCTCGATAGGTCTGAAAAACTGTATATCGCCGCTTGCAGTTCTATACGCTTTCAGTCCCTCAAAGACCGTCTGACCGTAGTGCAGGCACATAGCCGCCGGTGAGATCCGGAAGTCCTCATACGGTACTATTCTTGCATCGTGCCAGCCCTTGCCGGTGATATAATCCATTACGAACATATGGTCTGTAAAGATATGACCGAATCCGAGCTTGGTCTCGTCCTGCGGCTTGGCCTTGGGAGTTTTTGTAAGCTCATATCTGATATTCAGCATTTTAAGATCCTTCTTTCATAAAATTTATCAAAAATATTATAACTCTTTTTTACGGATTTTGCAAGAGGTTTTGCACAAAAACTTCAAAATCGGCTGAAAAGCGCTCATAAAGGGCGGCAAAATGAAAGAATTTACTGTGCGAACGTCTTTTGCGGTATTATAATATCCAGCGATTTTCGGTGATTTGTTATCTCCGCGACCTTGTATCTTCCGCCGTCCTCGCCGTCAAGAGTCCACGCTATCTCCTCGTCGCAGGTAATTCTGAGTGATGCGGTCTTAAAAGTTACAAAGTGCTTGGGATCAAGGTCGCCGACTAAAAGCTTTGCCAAAAGGCTTTGAAATTCCATAATTCCGTTGGGCATTTTTATCAGCACGACTTCAAACAGACCGTCGTCAAAAAACACATCTTTTGTGGTGATGAGCTGTTTCATGCCGCCCACAGAATAGGCATTTGTCACCATGCCGAGGAGAAAATCGCCCTGCAGAGTTTCGCCGTCATGTTCCACGGTAAGCTCATAAGCTTCAAGCTTGTTAAGACGTTTCGCGCCCTCCAGAACATATGCAAGATGACCCAGTACATTCTTCACGTTCTGCGGAGTTTCATAAGAAACGTCCGTAAAGGCGCCGAACGCTGCGACATAGCAGTAATATTCGCCGTTGAAAGAGCCTATATCTATATTATAGCGCTTACCCTCCAATACGTTTTTGGCGGCTTCGGAGACTTTCTTTGGTATCTCAACGCTCCTTGCAAAGTCATTTGTCGTACCCGACGGTATATACCCCAGCGGCACGTTGACACCGCTTTTCAGTATTCCTTTTATACTCTCACTGAGCGTTCCGTCGCCGCCCGAAACTACGATAAGATCGTATTTTTCGGCGTTTTCGCTTATTTTTTCAAAGGCGTCAAGCCTATACTGCGTGGGGTAAGCGGTAACGAGGTAGCCGCCTTCGGTAAAGGTGTTTATAACTTCGCTGAGGTTTTCGGCAACATGGCTTTTGCCTGCGCGCGCGTTATAAACAAAAAGCATTTTCTTCATAAACCTTATCTCCATAGTGTGTCTATATATACAAAATTATTTTATACCTTTTATATTTTTTTGTCAATAGAATTATTCTTAATTTTTTGAAATATATTACACGTATACTTTACAAAAGACTTAAAATGTGGTAGAATATCATTGTATGACATCTGACCTTTCGGGAGGCGAATTTTTTGAAACACCCCATTTTATACGCGTTCAAAATGATATGTATGATATTTTGTGTCGCTATGGTAGCTGCGTGTGCGGCAGTGACTTTGGTATGGCTGACAGGTAAGCTAAGGCAGCCGAAGCAGCTTGCAACGGTATATTTTGACACATTCGCTTTGTTCGTACTTATAAGCACGGCGACAATAATTATAAGAATCGCCTTGCATTCGCGCGGTTATTCAAGGGTATACTCAAAAAGCATTAAAGAGGGCTACACAGACAAGTTTTTTGCATATTTTGAAAGACGTGCAAAACGCTCTTTTACAAAGAATAAAAAGAATGCCGCGACCATGGCTCTGGCTTCATGTTACGCCGAGGCAGGCAGGTATGCCGATGCGGTAGATACCCTGCACAAGATAGACTTTTTCTCTCTGGACGAAAAAGCAAGAGCGGAATACTTCAACACCGCGCTTTACACCGAGATAATTTCGGGCAACACCGCGGAGGCAGAAAAGATCTACGCCGCAGGAAAAGGTCTTTTGGAAAGGTACGGCGGCGGCAGTTCGGGCGCTGAGATAGACCGCACTTTGGCGGCGCTGTCGTTTGCGCGTGGAGATATGTATGATGCGGAGGCGAAGCTTTTGGAACTGTGCGAACACGCTTTGCCTGATCATGTTGCATCGGCGTGCGGCATATACCTTACTATGATATACTTAAATACCGACAGGCTTGAAAAGGCAAAGCTTGCCGCAGAAATGACCATTCCGAACATTTCATCATATCGCGACAAGCAGATCATGCTGCGGCTTATGAAATGCATTGAAAACGCATACGGTGCAAAATGCGAAACAGCGTGCGAAGCATAAACTTACAAAGAAAGACACGGTGAAAAAATATGGTAGAACAGCTTGCAGACTGGCTGACAACGGCACTTTCGGCGCTGCCGAAGGAACTTATAATATTTATAATCTCAATGATACCGATACTGGAACTGAGGGGCGGCATTATTGCTGCATCTCTTCTGCACGTACCCATAACGACCGCGATACCGGTATGCCTTATGGGGAACATCATACCTATACCGTTCATTTTGCTGTTTATAACGAAGATATTTGAACTTTTGAAAAAGACGAAGCATTTTGGCGGCTTGGTGACAAAACTTGAAAACAAGGCTATGGGCAAGAGCGACAAGATACAAAAATACGAGTTTTGGGGGCTGGTGCTTTTTGTTGGCATACCGCTGCCCGGAACGGGCGCATGGACGGGTTCTCTCATCGCGGCGCTTTTGCAGGTAAAGCTGAAAAAAGCCGTGCCTGCGATATTTTTGGGACTGCTTTTGGCGGTGCTGATAATGTGTACAGTATCATACTTTATACCTTGGCTTATAAAGACGATATAGGGGGGCTTAGGGCAAATGCTGAAAATGAAAGACATTTCAGGAACATGGGAGTTTGCCTTTGACAAGAGCGGTGGTTATCACGACACCATTACTATGCCGGACACGACATCTCACGCAAAAAAGGGAAAGCTAAACGAAAAGGCACAAGAGGGTCATCTTACCGACATATACGAATACGAGGGAGAAGCGTGGTTTAGGAAGTGCGCCGTTATTGAAAAATGCGACGGCAGGGCGCAGCTTTTTCTTGAACGGACGCGGATAACAGACCTTTACATAGACGGCATAAATTTAGGCAGGCAGGATAGCCTTTGCGCACCGCACATTTACGATATTACGAAATTTTGCGATGGTGAGGCGCACGAGATAGAATTGCGCGTTTCAAACGTTGGCTATAAGACAAAGGGCGGTCACATGACCTCGCCTGACACGCAGACCAACTGGCTTGGAATAACGGGTCGCATGGAGATAATATACAGCGGCAGGTCGTATGCTGAAAATTTGCGTTTAGACAGCGAGGTTGAAAGCGGCAGCATTATAGCGGTATTTGACCTTTGTGGTGAGGAGACCGACAAAATATCTGTATACGCCTGCGACGGCGAAAAGAAATATCCTGCAAGCATAACTAAAGATGACAGAAGCGTTTCGGCAGTTATAAGAATAGGCGGCGAGGCAAAGCTATGGAGCGAATTTTCGCCGTTTTTATATGATGTAGTTATAGACATAAGCGGTGACCGCATTACAAAAAAAGCAGGCATAAGAAAGCTTTCGTGCTGCGGCGGCAAGTTTTTGATAAACGGCAAAAAGACCTTTCTGCGCGGCAAGCACGACGGCATGATATTCCCCCTGACGGGCTACGCGCCGACCGACACCGAAAGCTGGCTAAAGGTCATGAAAACGGCGCAGCAGTACGGCATAAATCATTACCGTTTCCACACCTGCTGCCCGCCCGAGGCGGCTTTTGAGGCGGCTGACATTCTAGGAATTTACATGGAGCCCGAGCTGCCTTTCTGGGGAACGGTCGCGGCAAAGGGCGAGGACGGTTACAACGAAGAAGAGCAGGAGTACCTTATTGAAGAAGGCAAGCGGATACTTACGCAGTTTGGCGATCACCCGTCGTTTTGCATGATGTCAATGGGCAACGAGCTGTGGGGCAGTCCTGAGCGCATAAACGAGATAATGGGAACACTCAAAACGCATGATAACAGGCCGCTTTTTACGCAGGGGTCGAACAACTTTCAGTTTTTCCCCTGTGAGGTGGAAAACGACGATTTTTTTGTGGGCGTGCGGCTGTCGTCAACGCGGCTGATAAGGGGCTCTTACGCAATGTGCGATGCGCCGCTCGGGCACGTTCAGACGGAGGCGCCAAGCACGCTGAAAGATTATGACACCGTTATAAGCGGAGTTGCGGCAGACAGTGAAACAAAGGGCGGCAAGATAAGCATACAGTACGGCACGGGCGTTAAGGAAGTTGACGCCTC
>CANRDG010000044.1 GCA_947629275.1 uncultured Clostridia bacterium
ATAAAAGACAAGCCTGCGTGCATTATAAATATTGCAGATGCCACGAATATTGAGAGAAATCTGTATCTTACAATGCAGCTTATGGAGCTTGACGTGCCAATAGTTTTAGCCCTTAACATGATGGATGAAATGCGCGGCAACGGCGGCTCGGTACACATAAACGAAATGGAACAGCAGCTTGGAATACCCGTTGTGCCTATCTCGGCGGCAAAGAACGAGGGCATTGACGAGCTTATAGGTCACGCTGTACATATAGCAAAATATCAGGAAAAGCCCATGCGCACCGACTTTTGCGACAGCACCGAGAGCGGAGGCGCAGTACACCGCGCATTGCACGGAATAATGCACCTTATTGAAGATCACGCCGCCGCGGCTGACATACCGATAAGGTTCGCAGCAACTAAACTTATAGAGGGCGACGAGGTAATAAGAAAGGCTCTGTCACTTTCCGAAAACGAGGAGGAAATGATAGAGCACATTATCACACAAATGGAGCAGGAACGCGGTCTTGACAGAGCGGCGGCCATTGCGGATATGCGGTTTTCGTTCATAAAAAAGCTTGTGCAAAAAACAGTTGTAAAGCCCGTTGAGAGCAAAGAGCGCGAAAGAAGCCGAAGGATCGACAAAATTTTGACAGGCAAGTACACTGCTATACCCTCTTTCATAGCGATAATGGCAATTATATTTTTGCTGACATTTAATGTTATTGGCGCGTTTTTGCAGGGGCTTTTGGAAAAGGGCATTGATTTTCTCGCGCAGGAAACGGACGGCATACTCTCCGCTATGAACGTAAACAGTGTGCTGCGCTCGCTTGTGATAGACGGAATATTCAACGGCGTGGGAAGTGTGCTGAGTTTTATGCCGATAATTGTTACACTGTTTTTCTTCCTCTCGCTTCTGGAAGACACCGGCTACATGGCAAGGGTGGCGTTCGTCACGGACAAGCTGCTTAGAAAGATAGGTCTTTCGGGGCGCAGCATAGTGCCGATGCTTATAGGCTTCGGCTGTACCGTTCCGGGCGTAATGGCAAGCAGAACGCTGCCCTCGGAACGCGACAGAAAGATGACGATAATGCTGACGCCTTTTATGAGCTGCACCGCAAAACTGCCTATCTACGGCTTTTTCGCGCACGCGTTCTTCCCGAAATACAGCGGGCTTATAATGATAGGTCTGTACCTTTTCGGCATACTGGTGGGTATACTTACCGCGCTGGTAGCAAAGGTGTTCACATTCAGCGGCGAGGCTGTGCCGTTTGTAATGGAGCTGCCCAACTACCGCCTGCCGGGGCTTAAAAACGTTATGCGGCTGCTGTGGGAAAAGGCAAAGGACTTTTTACAGCGCGCCTTCACTGTGATTTTTGCGGCTTCTATAGTAATATGGTTCTTGCAGACGTTTGACGGTCAGTTCAACATGGTGACCGACTCGCAGGACAGCATACTTGCGGTTATAGCAGGTGTCATAGCGCCGATATTTGCGCCCCTCGGCTTTGGCGACTGGAGAGTTTCAACTGCGCTTGTATCGGGCTTTATGGCAAAAGAGAGCGTTGTTTCTACACTTTCTGTGCTGTTCACAAACGTAGACCAGCTTTTGCTGACAATATCCCCTGCATCGGGCGCGGCGCTTTTGGTGTTCTGCCTTTTGTACACGCCGTGCATAGCCGCAATTGCCGCCATTCGCCGCGAATTAGGCACACGCTGGTCGCTGTACATAATAATTTTCCAGTGCGCTATTGCTTGGATATTTGCATTTTTGGTGCGCGCCGTATGCCTGCTGATAGGCATATAAGGTATATAAACTAAAAAGATATAAAATATCCTCTCGGTCATCAAAGGCTGAGAGGATAATTTTTTTCACATTATTCTGAAACTTTTCCGAACTCTTTCTTAACGGTATCAAGCGCGGCGATAATTACCTTGTCCATGTCGTAATACTTGTATTCGCCAAGTCTGCCGCCGAAAATTACCTTGCTTTCCTTGTCGGCAAGCTCTTTGTATTTTGCAAACAAAGCTCCGTTCTTTTCGTCGTTCACCGGGTAGTATGGCTCGTCGCCCGGCTTCCATTCGGCTGAATATTCTTTTGAAATAATAGTCGTCGGCTGCGTGCCGAATTCAAAGAACTTATGCTCTATTATTCTTGTGTAGGGGTGTTCGCTGTCGGTATAATTAACTACCGCGTTGCCCTGATAATTCGGCGTGTCAAGTTCTTCGGTCTCAAAACGAACGCTTCTGTATTCAAGATTTCCGAAGCAATAATTGAAGTACGCATCAATAGCGCCCGTGTATACAACCTTATCAGCCATGGAGTCAAATTTTTCCTTGTCGTCAAGGTAATTTGTATCGAGCATTACGTCTATGCCGTCCAGCATCTTATCTATAACAGCGGTATAGCCGCCTATCGGTATGCCCTGATAGCTATCGTTGAAATAGTTGTTATCATAGGTAAAGCGAACAGGCAGCCTTTTGATTATAAACGCAGGAAGCTCCTTACAGTCTCTGCCCCACTGCTTTTCGGTATAGCACTTTACAAGCTTTTCGTATATATCCCTGCCGACAAGTGAGATCGCCTGCTCCTCAAGGTTTTTCGGCTCGCCCTTTATCTCCTTGCGCTGCTCCTCTATGATAGCCATAGCCTCATCGGGGGTGGCTATGTTCCACATCTTTGAAAATGTATTCATATTGAAAGGCATATTGTAAAGCTCGTTTTTGTACCTTGCTATCGGCGAATTTGTGTAACGGTTAAATTCAGCGAACCTCTGCACATAATTCCACACAAACTTGTCGCTGGTGTGGAAAATATGCGCGCCGTAAACATGAACGTTTATGCCGCTCCTGTTCTCGGTGTAGATATTACCGCCGACATGACCGCGTTTGTCGATAACAAGGCAGCTTTTACCGTTTCTCTTTGCCTCATATGCAAACACCGCGCCGTAAAGACCCGCGCCAACTATCAGGTAATCGTAATGCTTATCCATTATATAGTCCTCCTGTTTTTCACTTTATATACCTAGATACTCTCTCCAGAAACTTTCAGTCGTAAACTCTGCAAAAGCGTTCTCGTATGCCTTGTCAACCGTTTCATGGTGCTTTTTATAGTTCTTCATAACTTTTCTGTACCGCTTTATAAGCTTGAAACAGCGGCGTCGGTTTATTTTGCGAACACACGCCGTTTCGTCTTTTGCATTAACGGCAATAAGTATTTTTCTGCGGAAGTTCTTTCCGGGAACAAAAAACCAGTCAAACGAAACTATCTCAGGCCAACGTCTTAAAAACAGATTCGGCAAAAGGTGACCGTTTATAGTAAGCACATATATAGCTTTCTTTACGATATTCAGCCTTCTGTAGCTATAAGCATCTGCTTTGGAAAGGTTATATTCAGGCGGAAGCTCGTTGTACGGCACGAGCTTGTCATTCTTTGCGGAATGTTCTTTAAGGCACTGCTCGCCCGAGAGCTTTTTGAAAAAGTCAGGGCCTTTCATATAGTCGTCAATGGCGTCTATTATCTGCTCGGCGTTATTATATGCGAACCGCGTTATCTCTTTCCAAAAGAGCGTTTTCATACGTTTGATAAAATCAACATCTTCGCAGATATTGCTTGCAGCTTGTATTATCAGGCTGTTTCTATGCACCTGATAAAGCTCCATAGCGGCATTGAATTTGCCTGCAAAGCCAACGTGCCATATGCACACGCCGTTTAACGTAAGGAACTTTGCCTTATTGCGTATGCTGAACTCAACATCGTCGCCCCTTACGAACACCGGCAGCGGCAGACCGTTTTTCTCTATTGCTTTCACAGGTATGCAGCAGAACCACCAGCCGGCATACATATCATCGCAGACTCTTTTAGCCATTTGGTCGTTTTTAAGCAAAGAATCTACCTTTCGCATATCAAGGCTCTTTTTCAGCGGACCGTATGAACCGTCCTCTTTATGAACATAGCCTACGTCCTCATACTGCGTGTATCTTTCGTCGTAGTCAAACATTGCTCCGCTGACAAAACAGTCGGCAAATTCGGGCTTCACTATCCTCAGCAGATAAAACGTTCTGAAAATGCTTTCGGGCATTACCATAACATCGTCGTCCATAAGCAAAACATGGGTAGGCTTGTTTTCCATATGCAGCGATTCTATCATGCCTCTTGTAAAGCCGCCTGCGCCGCCAACGTTCTGATTCGGGTGAACTTTCAGATTTTCGCAGTCGAACTGCGCGGGATCGAGCGTTCTGCCGTTATCCATTATATGCACGAACAGTTTGCCGTTCATGTCAGTATCTTTGTTAAGTATATTATCTTTAATCAGCTTGATATTATGCTTTATGAACGCCTCTTTGCGAAACGTAGTTGAAACGAGCGATATGCTTATATCTCTTATATCGCTCTCCTCTATATCGGCATAATATGCAGCACCATATATCCGCATTTCCTCTGTAGCTGTTATCGTAAACGAGATAAGCGGCTTATCGGTATCGGGTATATCAAAAAGCACCGTAGTTTTTTCCTTGCTTGAGAGGGACTTTTGCAGAAGCACCGAGTAATTGACATTTTTTGAGTTGCTGAAAACTTCAGTAAATTCTATAGAGCCTTTGCCCTTGAAAGTTATTCCGAACTTGAAGTTTTTAGCTGCGGTATGTCCTTTAAGGTAACCTATTTGCAGGCAGTTGAAATACGAAGTAAAATCAACACACTTATACTTTGTAAATATATGGCTGTGATCTTCGGCATCGTATATGATATGCGTCATTTTCTTGGTCATGGCGCTTCTGTGCATAAGCTCCGAATACTCACGCAGGTTGGCATCTGCATCATACTGCATTATGACATTCTGTAGTTTTACCGTTGTTACCGACATTTTTACATCTTCCTTTCTGTTCTACTGCTTGTTGGCTGCGTTCATCTGTTCTCTCTTTTTTCTGATGCTTTCAGCCTGATCGTTAAGAGCCTTTTCAGCCTGGGCGCGTTTCTTGCGTTCCTCAGCCTTTATAGCTTCTATATTCGTTTCATACTCATCGCAAATGCCCTCGGCATCGCCTATTTTAAGCACCTTGCCGTGATTGAGCCAGATCGCCTTATTGCACATGGCGCGCACCTGCTGCATATTGTGCGATACGAACAGCAGCGTTGTACCCATTGACAGCATTTCGTTCATTTTGTTCATACATTTTTTTCTGAACAAAACGTCGCCGACAGAAAGCACCTCGTCAACTATAAGTATATCGGGCTGCACAATAGTGGCTACCGAAAAACCGAGGCGCGATTTCATACCCGAAGAAAAGTTCTGTACGGGAGAATCAAGAAAATCTTCAAGCTCCGAAAACTCGACTATCTCATCAAATTTGCTGTCTATAAACTTCTTGTCATAGCCCAGTATACAGCCGTTGAGATATATATTTTCCCTTGCGGTAAGCTTAGGGTCAATGCCTGCGCCGAGCTCTATAAGCGATGCCACAGTTCCCCTTACGGTAACGCTTCCTTTATAGGGCTTCAGTATCTTGCTTATTACTTTCAGAAGTGTAGATTTGCCGCTTCCGTTAGTGCCTATTATAGCCCATGCTTCGCCCTTTTTTATATGCAGAGAAACATTTTGCAAAGCGAGAAATTCCTGAAACATCAGCTGGTGCTTTACAAGCTTTACAAAATACTCTTTAAGGTCGTTTATTTTTTCCGTAGATTTATTGAATCTTACGGTAACGTCTTCAACATCAATGATGTACTCGAATCCTGCGTCAAGCGGCTGAGAATTGCTGTTTTCCATTTGTATGTTTACCTCTCTATATTATCAGATATACAGGATAAACTTATCCTGAGAGCGTTTGAAGAAATATGTTCCTATCGCAAACATGACCAGTGCATATATCGTACCCAAAATAAAGTCCCACTGATTTACTGCCGCCCAGTAAGGAACGTTATCAATGCCGGGCACCCACACAAAATATCTGAACTGCTTTATATAGATGTACAGCGGATTCAGATTCTCTACGACAAACGCGAGATACTTTGCATACGGCAGAGAACCTTCGGCTATCTGTCTGTCTGCCTTTTCATAGAACATACCTATATCATAGAATATCGCCGAGCAGTACAGCCACATGGTAACAAAAGCATTGTAGATGTACCTTATATCGCGGAAGAAAACGTGCAGCTGCGCGAGAAAAAATCCCAGTCCCAGCGCGAATATATACGCCTGTATTATCGGTATTATTATGCCCAGATTCCAAAACGAGAACAAAACTTTTCCCTGCGTGAACGAGAACACTACCATTACTATTACAAGCGCGCCAAGGCTGAATACAAAGTCAACCATTGTGGAAGTCACCTTTGAAAGCGGGAACATATACTTTGGCACATAGGTCTTTTTAAGCAGCGTTGCGTTGTCTGTTATAGCGCCCAGCGCCTTGCCAACGGAATTGTTCACAAACTCGAACATGGTCCGTCCTGCAAGGAGATATATAGGGAAAAGCGCCAAATTTCTTTGGAACAGGAACGAAAAAACTACTGCCATTATCATCATTATGAGCAGCGGATTGAGCACGCTCCACACATATCCCAAAAAACTTCTCCTGTACTTCAGTTTTATATCTCTTGAAACAAGCTGATAAAGCAGATCCTTATACTTGAACGTTTCCCAGAAAGAGCCTTCCTTAGGCTTGAATTTCTGCAATATAGATGACATTTCTGTCATGCCTCCCATTTTAGTTGAAATCGTGGTTGCCCCTTAGTTTGTTATATATCTTTGAGGCAAGTATCTTATCAAATGTTCGTTTGCTAATGTGAAGTCTGTTCATCAGCAAAAACGCATTATACTGCTTCTTTGCAAACGCAAAGGTTTTCGGCATTTCATTTTTTGCGCGCAGCATTATCTCCTCTGCCGCCGCCCTGCCCTCTTTCCTGTCGTCGTCAACAAGAAGCATGGTGCGAAAGTAACTTAACATGAGCCCCTGAGTTTTCATGCAAAAATAATCTCTGCCGCGGCAGCCTTTTTTCAGGCGCAGACCTTGATACTCGTCAATAAGCCTGTTTATAACTGTCTTTGTATGCCCCGAGCGTTTAAGCTGGTTTGCCTCCGAAACGCTCTGTTCAACGTCGCCCACGCGGTAGTCATACAGAAAAATATCGAACGGCGTAATGCTTTTTGCGTAGCAGCAAGGCAGCGTGGCATACTCGTGATCTTCATAGAAAACGTGCTCTGAAAGCTGCATACCGTACTTTTTATAAAATGCCGTATTATATGTGATGCCGTGAAAAGTAAGGCTTCTGTCAAATGACTTCCAGTTTTTCATTATATAGATGAAGTCATACGCTTTGCCAAACTGCGGCGGATAGCTTTTCCAGTTCTTTATCTCGCCGCTTGAGACATCAACAGTATGGTGGTGAGTAAGCACAACGTCACTGTCACACTGCTCCAGCAGCGAAACATACTCTTTAAGATTCTGCGTTTCCACCCAATCGTCGGCATCGACAGCCTTTATATACTTGCCGCTCGCAGCGCTTATACCCGTATTCAGCGCGCCGCCGTGACCTTTGTTTTCCTGCGATATAACGCGGAAACTCTGCGGATACCTTGCGGCATAGTCAAGCGCGATGTTTTCGGTATTGTCCGAAGAACCGTCATTTACGACAATTATCTCCAGCTTATCAAATATATCGCTATCAATAAATGACATAAGGCACTTATCGAGAAATTTATCGCAATTGTAAGAAGGCACTATAAAGCTAACTATCTTGTCCACTTCATCACTTCCTTTGCTTTAACTGACGTTTTATCTTGTTTTCCAAAATGCCTTTGAATGTCGCTGCAAGCGCTTTGCCTGCGGAGATCTCAAATTTATTGTGCTTTTTCAGCACATAGTACACTGCATAGAGCGATGAGAGCCAAAAGCCCAGAATGTATCTTGTCGTGGCGCCGCGCTGCTCGAAAAACTTTTCATCAAAGCCGCTGAACCACGTTGAATCTGTTCTGCGCACATAGGCTATCTCAAACGGCACATAGTATATTTTAAGTCCTGCCCTTTCGCAGTCTGAAAGAAATTTCAGCTCTTCCTGCGCGCCGTTGCCCGAGCCTGCGCCCAAAAGTTCGTCAAATCTCACGCCGCTTTCAACAAGCGACTTCTTTCTGAACGATATCTGCCACGAAGCCACGTGCATTGTCTGAGGAAATTTAAGCCTCATTACCTTATTGGGGAACGCCTGGGGCCTGTCCGCAATGTTGCCGCTTTGGTCGGTGACTTTAAAAATGATAACATCAGCCTGCGGCAGCATATTATAGGCGCGGCATATCCTTTGCCTGTAGTTTTCGCAAAACCTTTCGTCGTCGTCAGAAAGCATACATATATCAGCCGTGGCTTTATCTATCGCCATATTGCGGCTTTTAGTAAGTCCGCGGTCGGTGACGGAATACATTGTCGCACTGCCGAAAGGGGTCTTTATGCTGCTTACGGCAGTTAAGTCGCCCTGATTTATAATTACCGCGCTGCCGGTTATACCCAAATCTTCAACTACGCTCATATCCTCCTGATACATACAGGAGACCAACATCTGCACCGACAAAGGCTCATTATTACAATAGCGAATAAAAAAACATCACCTTTCCGAAAAATCGCCAAACAGATACACTTACTGATTATTACTGATTATATATTATTTATTTTACCATATTGCAGGTTTTATGTCAAGCAAATCGACCTAATTCCTGCCAATTCGTTATTTGGCGTAAAAAAGCGCAAATAAACCGAAAGTAATTGTACAATTTAATAAAAACAAGCCGCACAGTCAAAGCTACACGGCTTAGAAATATTGTGTGCTTTTGAATTTCAGACGATCTTCTTGCCCTCAAATTCAACACGCTTTTTCAGATCTTTCATAAGGTCGTCAAACTGCTTTGGGTCGAGCGACTGATCGCCGTCGCACCACGCTTTTGCAGGGTCATTATGCACTTCTACCATAATGCCGTCAGCGCCTGCGGGAACGGCAGTCTTTGCAAGGGTGGGAACCATCCACGAAAGACCGGTAGCATGGCTGGGGTCTACAATAACCGGCAGGTGCGTCAGCTTTTTAAGCATGGGAACAGCTGAAATATCGAGGGTATTTCTTGTTTTGGTCTCAAACGTTCTTATGCCTCTCTCGCAGAGGATAACGTTGTTGTTGCCGCCTGCCATGATATATTCGGCGCTCATTAGCCATTCCTGAATGGTGTTGGCAAGACCCCTTTTGAGAAGTATAGGCTTGTCGCACTTGCCAAGCTCTTTCAACAGATTGAAGTTCTGCATATTTCTTGCGCCGACCTGTATAACGTCAACATCGGCGAACATATCCAGCGTGTTTATATCCATTATCTCGGTAACTACAGGCAGACCAACTTCTTTTTTGGCAAGAAGCAAAAGCTCCAGCCCCCTGCCCTCAAGTCCTTGAAAAGAGTAAGGAGAAGTACGCGGTTTAAATGCGCCGCCGCGAAGAAGCGTTGCGCCGCTTGCCTTTACATCTCTTGCGACCTCGGTCATCTGCTCCTCGGTCTCAACGGAGCAAGGACCTGCAATAACGCTGAACGTACCCTCGCCTATCTTGGTCTTGCCCGAAATATCGACTATTGTATCCATCGGGTGGAATTTGCGGTTTGCAGCCTTATACGGCTCTGATATCCTCTTTACGTCCTCTACAAAAGGAAGCGCCTGTATAGTGCCTATATCGAGCCTTGAGGTATCGCCCACAAGACCTATTATAGTGGTGTGTTCGCCTGCGCTTATATGCGTTTGCAGACCGTCGCTGTGCAGCTTCTCTACAAAGCTGTCAACGTCCTCCTGCTTTGTCGCATTATTAAGTACGATTATCATATCATCATGACCTTTCTTTATAATTTATAATAATTTATCGCTTTTAAGCTTTTACGTATTAAAGTATACACCTGTTTTGCCCGTTTGTCAAGGGCTTTTGAATATTTTAAGCAGTTTACACAATTTTTTATCAAACAATATATTGACAGTTCGCGTTTTTGTATAGTATAATAATATTTAGTATATCAACATTAAAAGATAGGAGCGTTTGACATGAGAAAAACCAAGATAGTCTGCACCATAGGTCCTGCGACCGACAGCGACGATATTCTGCGCGAGCTTATGAAAGCAGGAATGAACGTTGCGAGGTTCAACTTTTCACATTCAAATTACGAGGAACATGAGCGGAGATTTCATCAGATAGTAAAGCTGCGCGAGGAGCTGAAACTGCCTATAGCCACTTTGCTCGATACAAAAGGTCCCGAGATACGCCTTAAAACTTTCAAAGACAACAAGCCCGTGGAGATTCATGACGGCGACCTTTTCACACTGACGACCGAGGACATTGAAGGCACTGCGGAGAAATGTTCTATAACCTTTATGGGGCTGCCGAAGGACGTAAAACCGGGCAATAAGATACTTATAAACGACGGCGTTATCGATCTTACCGTTGAAAAGATAAGCGGCTGCGAGATTATTTGCAGGGTAATACACGGCGGTCTGGTCTCAAACAACAAGGGCGTGAACGTACCGGGCGTTATGCTGTCTATGCCGTACATAAGCGACAAGGACATGAAAGATCTGCAATTCGGCGCAAAAATGGGTTATGACTTTATTGCGGCTTCTTTTGTGCGCACGGCAGCGGATATAAACTATCTGCGCAACTTTACACACAGCCTTGGCTGGTACGAACCGCGCATAATCGCAAAGATAGAAAATGCCGACGGTGTGAAAAACATTGATGAGATACTACAGGCTGCCGACGGCGTTATGATAGCGCGCGGCGACATGGGCGTTGAGATACCTTTTGAACAGATACCTGCCATACAGAAAGAGATAATCTCAAAAGCATACAACGCAGGTAAGCAGGTCATTACTGCCACGCAAATGCTTGAATCTATGATAAACAATCCGCGCCCGACAAGAGCCGAGATAACCGACGTTGCAAACGCTATTTACGACGGCACATCGGCAATTATGCTCTCGGGCGAAACTGCGGCAGGCTCGTTCCCCGTTGAGGCGGTAAAGACAATGGCTCTGATAGCGGAGACTACAGAGAACGACATCGACTACAAAAACAGCTTTATAAAGCGCGATCCGAACTACTCGCCCTCGGTTACTGATGCCATTTCGCACGCGACGGTAACTACCGCTCACGACCTTGGCGCACACGCGATAATAACCGTTACAAAGGGCGGCGGCACTGCGCGCATGATCTCAAAATATCGTCCGTCCTGCCCGATAATAGGCTTGACGACCGACGAGACCACCTGCCGCCAGATGAATATGTCGTGGGGAATTATACCCTCTCTCATATCAGAGCAGGAAAACACTGACGACCTTATCAGAAACGCTTTGGAAGTTTCGGTGCAGGAGGGGCTTATAAACACGGGCGACCTTGTGGTAATTACCGCAGGCGTGCCGCTGGGTGTTTCGGGCAACACAAATCTTCTGAAAGTACAGACTGTTGGAGAAGAATTTATATAAAACAAAAAGCTGCCCCTGTCGGCAAAATGTCGGCAGGGGTTATTTATAACTATCAAAAAGAACATATGTTCCACGTGGAACAATTTATTCGCCAAGCTTTTTAAGTATTATCTCTTTCATCATGCCGGGGTTAGCCTTGCCCTTTGAGGCTTTCATACACTGACCTACAAGGTAGCCAAGGGCGTTGGTCTTGCCGTTTTTATAGCTTATGACAGACGGCTCATTTTCGGCTATCACCTTATCCGCAAGCGCTTCAAGCTCAGAAGTATCAGACACCTGCGCAAGACCCATATCGTCAATAAGCTGCTTTATCGGTTTATCCTCGGCGACTATTATTTCAAATATCTTTTTGCCGGAGGCGGTAGAGATGATATTCTTCTCGATATATCCGATAAGCTCGGTCATTTTTTCGGGGGTAAGCTTAGTTTCGCCCAGCGTTTTGCCCGTTTCATTAAGATACTTTGAAATATCACCGAGCAGCCAGTTCGCGGCTATTTTAGGCGATGCACCACCCTTTTGCGTACATTCGTCAAAGAAGTTTGCCAAGTCTACGTTCTCTGCAATAATAGTGGCGTCCTGCTGCGGCAGACCCAGCTTTTGCACATAGCGAAGTATCTTCTGGGTGGGCAATTCGGGTATCTGCGCTTTAAGCTCCTCCACCCTCTTTTCGTCTACCGAAATAGTGAGCAGGTCGGGTTCGGGGAAATAGCGGTAATCGTGGGCGTCCTCCTTGGTTCTCATTGAAACGCTCTGACCGAGGGCATCGTCCCAACGACGTGTTTCCTGAACGACCGTTTCGCCTGCCTCCAAAGCGGCTATCTGGCGTTTCTGCTCGTACTCTATACCGCGCACGGCAGCTGAAAAGCTGTTTACGTTCTTCATCTCAGTCCTCGTGCCGAAAGGCGTACCTTTTTTATGAACAGATACGTTTACGTCGCAGCGGATAGAGCCTTCCTGCATTTTACAGTCGCATATGTCAAGATAGCTGAGTATTGACTTCAGCGTTTCAAGGTATGCTTTTGCTTCGGCGCTGCTGCGCATATCGGGCTCGGAAACTATCTCTATAAGAGGCACACCACAGCGGTTGAGGTCAACGAGCGAGCTGCCCTCAAAGCTGGTGGCGTGCAGAAGCTTGCCTGCGTCCTCTTCGATGTGTATCCTCGTTATGCCTATGCGCTTGCTCTCGCCGTTTACCAGAATATCTACATAACCATTCTCGCAAAGAGGTATATCAGACTGCGATATTTGGTAAGCTTTAGGCAGGTCGGGGTAGAAATAATTCTTTCTGTCCTGCTTGCACACGCGGTTTATCTTGCAGTTGAGCGCGTGACCCATTTTTATAGCATAGTCTACCACGCGCTCGTTGAGCGTTGGCAGCGTGCCGGGCAGAGCCATACAAATAGGGCATACTTCGGTATTTACTTCTATGCCGAATTTGTTTTTGCAGGAACAGTATATCTT
>CANRDG010000045.1 GCA_947629275.1 uncultured Clostridia bacterium
AGAACGGCGGTGAGCAGATGCAGCTTATTTCTTTGGAATTGCAAGGCTTCAAATCCTTTCCCGACAAGGTAAAACTGGAGTTCGGCAAGGGCATAACGGGCGTTGTAGGTCCTAACGGCAGCGGCAAGAGCAATATAGGCGATGCCATGCGCTGGGTAATGGGCGAGCAGTCTACAAAAACTTTGCGCGGCGGCAAAATGGAGGACGTTATCTTCACCGGCACAGAAAAGCGCAAGGCGGTGGGTTTTGCAGCCGCAACGCTGAATATTGACAATACCGACCGCAGTTTAGGCGTTGAAAATGACGTTGTTTCTGTAACGAGAAAGCTGTATCGCAGCGGCGAGAGCGAGTATATAATAAACGGCGAACAGGTAAGGCTCAAAGATATAGTCGAGCTGTTTATGGATACGGGTCTTGGCAGGGACGGCTATTCAATAATAGGTCAGGGCAGAATTGCAGAGATAGTCTCGGGCAGACCCAACGAGCGACGTGAGATATTCGAGGAAGCGGCAGGCGTTTCAAAGTTTCGATATAAAAAGACTCAGGCAGAAAAAAGGCTTGTTGCAGCCGAGGACAACATTTTAAGACTTACCGATATTATAGGCGAGCTTGAAAGCAGGATAGAGCCTTTGAAAGCGCAGTCTGAAAAGGCAAAGGCTTTCAAGGTCCTTGACGACGAAAAACAGCAGCTTGAAATATCCGTATGGGTACACCGCCTTAACGAGATGAACGCTTCTGTAAATTCGCTGTCGCAGCGCCTTGCAGATGTTGATTCTCAGTATGCAGACAGCTGCAAGGAAGCCGAGGAGCTTGAAAACAGCATCGAGGACAACCTTATGAAAGCCGCTCAGTGTACGAGCGATATTGAAGATCTCAGAGAAAAAATACATAACATAGAGCTTGAAAGCTCTCAAGCAATGTCGCAGACGGCTGTTTTGGAAAACGATATTTCACATATAAGTGAGAGCATTGAGGACATAAGACAGCGTATCGAGCAGTCGTACCTTTCGGCTGATAAACTTGCCGTACAGCATGATGAAAAACTCAAAGAAGCGGCGAATGCTCAAAATGATATAGATGCCCTTGACGGCGATATTGCCGGCTGCGAGAAAGAATTTGACGAGATACTTCGGCGCGACAGCAACGCACGCAAGGAAGAAACAGAGCAGACGGCGCAGATAAACGCTTTGTATATGCGCTCATCGGAGCTTTCTTTCATTATAGAAAACTGCAAAAATACCGCTGCCGATATCGCAGAGCAGAGCGACAGCCTTCTGGAAGAAAAAAAGCGCGCGGAGGAAGAATACACCCTGCGCACCGAGGAGAAAAAGGTTCTTGACAAGACGCTTTTTGATAGCAAAAATCAGCTTGACGAGGCCAAAAATATGCTTGAGGGCTATACCATGCTCCTAAGCAGCAAAAAAACCGAGCTTGCAAAAGTGCAGAGCGAGTATGACAAGTGTGACAGCACCGCGCGCGAAAAAGCGCAAAGGCTTAAAATTCTCAGCGACCTTGAAAACTCTATGGAAGGTTTTTCAAGAAGCGTAAAACAGGTGATGAACGCCTCAAAGCAGGGCAGGATAAGCGGCGTTCTTGGTTCTCTGGCACAGCTTGTCACCACCGAGCAGAAGTATTCTACAGCGATAGAGACCGCCTTGGGAGCGGCAATTCAGAATATAGTCGTTGAAAATGAAGACACCGCCAAAAGGTGCATACGCTTTCTTAAAGAAGAAAAAATAGGCAGAGCTACTTTTCTGCCGATAACTTCGGTAAAGGGCAGAAAACTCAGCGGCGTTGACCCGTCCTCCTGCGAGGGCTATGTGGCAATGGGAAATCAGCTCGTTTCATACGATAAGCGGCTTGAAGAAATAGTGCTTTCGGTGCTGGGTACCACAGTCGTGGCGGAAGACCTTGATATGGCTACAATAATGGCTAAAAAGTTCGGCTACCGTTTCAGAATTGTAACGCTTGACGGTCAGGTGATAAACGCAGGCGGCTCGTTCACGGGCGGAAGCGCGGCAAGTTCTTCGGGCATACTTACAAGAAGAAGCGAGATAGAAAAACTTAGCACGCAGATTGAAGAACTAGGCTCCAAAAAGAAAGAATTTGAAAACACCCTGCGCAGGCTGAAACAGGAACATGACAAACTTGTTGCCGACAGCGAGGCGCAAAGTGAGATAATAACTCAGCGCAATACGGACATCATAAAGACCGAGGGAGAACTGAAACTCATAACGGAAATGAGAGATCAGCTCGATGCGCGTATTGAAGACCTTGACAGGCAGGCCGCAAAGCTTGCCGAGAGGCTTAAAACAAACGAGAGCGACAGTAAAAATGCCGCGGACGAACTTGCAAAAGTAAATCAGCAGGCGGCTGAAAAAGAGAGGCAGCTTGCGTTGTCTCAGCAAAGCCGTACCGACAGCCGCGCCGAGCGTGAAGCGCTTGCAGAAAAACTCTCGCAAATGAGGCTGCAAAGAGTCGCGCTTGAAAAAGATATGCAGATGCATTTTGATATGGCAAAGCAGCTTGAAGAAAGCATCAGCGACCTTGACAAGGACAGAGATTCTCTTGCAGAGCAGATAAAAACGCAGCTTGCTTTGATAGAAGACAAAAAGCGCGAGATAGAGAGCATTAAAAATTCAATGTCCGACAAGGACGGCAGAATTGAAAAAATTAACGGCGATATTGCAGTAAAACAGGCGGAGCATAAACGCCTCGATGAGCTTGCCGCACAGCAAAGAGCGCTTCTGAAAGTCAAGAATGACACGCGCGAGAAGCTCTCGCAGGATATAGCGAGAACTTCGGAAAAGCAGGCAACAGTTCAGGAGGAATACGATAAAATAATATCCTCGCTGTGGGAACAGTATTCGCTCACCAAAAGCGAGGCTGATGAAAAAAGTCAGCCGCTTGAAGATATTTCGGCTGCTAACAAGCGCCTTACCGAGCTTCGTGGCAAAATAAAACGCCTTGGCAACGTAAACCTCGGCGCAATAGAAGAATACCGCGAAGTTTCTGAAAGATACGAGTTTTTGTCTGGTCAGCTGAAAGACGTTACGGGCTCAAAGCGCGACCTTGAAAAACTTATCGCCGAACTTACCGAGAACATGAAGAATATGTTCACCGAAAGTTTTGAAAAGATAAACTTAAATTTCAAGAGGATATTTTCGGAGCTTTTCGGCGGCGGCAAGGCAGAGCTTTTGCTTGAAGCCCCCGACGATATTCTTGAAAGCGGCATAGAGATACGCGTTGCACCGCCCGGCAAGGTGATAAAAAACCTTTCGCTGCTTTCGGGCGGCGAGCAGGCGTTTGTGGCAATTGCCATATACTTTGCGATACTTACGGTAAAGCCGTCGCCGTTTTGCCTGCTTGATGAGATAGAGGCGGCGCTCGACGATGTGAACGTTGCAAAATATGCGCAGTATCTGCGGCGGTTTACGGATAAAACGCAGTTCATAGCCATAACCCACAGGCGCGGTACTATGGAAGAAGCCGACGTGCTTTACGGCGTTACCATGCAGGAAAAAGGCGTATCACGTCTGCTGAAAATGACCGTCGATCAGGCGCAGAGCGCGGACGGCGGCGAAAGCTGATATTTAAGAGGTGATCAAAGTGGGATTGTTTGAAAAACTGAGAAACGGTCTTTCAAAAACGAAAAATTCGCTGATAGGCGGTATATCAAAGCTGCTCAACAAGTTTACAAAAATAGACGAAGAGCTTTTTGAAGAGCTTGAAGAAACGCTGATAATGTGCGATATAGGCGCTGAAACTTCCGTGAAGATATGTGAAATGCTCAGGCAGAGAGTAAAAGAAAACGGCGTTAAAGAGCCCGAGAAGATAATGGATATGCTCAAAGAGATAATCGAGGAGCTTCTCGGTGAGCCGCAGCCGCTTGACATGGAAACAGTGCCGTCTGTGATACTCGTTATCGGCGTGAACGGCGTGGGCAAGACCACCGCCATAGGCAAGCTGGCATACCAGCTTAAAAACGAGGGCAAAAAGGTAATAGTCGCGGCGGCAGATACTTTCAGAGCGGCGGCGATAGACCAGCTCGAGGTGTGGACACAGCGCGCAGGCGTTGATATAATAAAGCACAATGAGGGCGGCGACCCTGCCGCAGTGGTGTTCGATGCCCTTACAGCCGCAAAGGCAAGAAAAGCAGATGTTGTTATATGCGATACCGCAGGCAGACTGCATAACAAGAAAAACCTTATGGACGAGCTGAAAAAAATATCGCGCATTGTGCATAAGCAGGCTGAGGACTGCTCTCTTGAAGTGCTGCTCGCACTGGACGCAAACACAGGTCAGAACGCCGTAAATCAGGCACGGCAGTTCAACGAGGCAGCCGACATCACCGGTATAATCTTAACAAAGCTTGACGGCACGGCAAAGGGCGGCATAATCATCTCCATAACCGATGAGCTTAAAGTGCCCGTAAAGCTTGTCACCGTCGGCGAAAAGATAGAAGATATACAGCCGTTTGATACGCATGATTTTGTAGAAGCTCTGTTTGATTGAGGGGTATTTATGAAACTTGTCATAGCAAGCAACAATAAAGGCAAAATTGCCGAGTATAAACAAATGCTCTCTCCGCTCGGGTATGAGGTAATGTCGCAGAGCGAGGCAGGGATAATTCTCGAAGCCGAGGAAACAGGCAGTACCTTTGAAGAAAACGCGGCTATAAAAGCAAGAGCGCTGTTTGAAGCGGCGCATTGTAACGTTCTGGCAGACGACAGCGGACTTGTTATAGACGCTCTCGGCGGCGAACCGGGCGTGTATTCGGCAAGGTACGGCGGCGTGCCTGACAGCGAAGGGCGCAATGCTCTCGTGCTTGAAAAAATGAAAGATGTTCCCGAAAGCGAGCGCACAGCAAGGTTTGTGGCAGTTATACATTTTATTTTTGAAGACGGCAGGGAAGTATTGGTTCGCGGCGAATGTGAGGGAAGTATCGGCTATGCACCGCAGGGGGACAACGGCTTCGGCTATGACCCGATATTTATGTATGACGGAAAAAGTTTCGCGCAGCATACACAGCAGTTCAAAAATTCTGTCAGCCACAGGGGTAAAGCTCTTGAAAAGCTTATCGCCGCCATAACAAAAGAAAACGAGGAATAATAATGGAATTTACAACTAAGCAAAGAGCGTATCTCAAAAGCATAGCGCAAAAGCTGGAGCCTGTTTTTCAGGTGGGCAAAGGCGGCATCAGCGATACGCAGATAAAAGCGATAGACGACTACCTGAAAGCGCATGAGATAGTAAAAATAGCGGTGCTGGGCAATTCTTTGTACAGCGCGAATGAGGCAGCCGCAGAGATAGCAGGCGCAATAAATGCAGACGTGGTGCAGGTGATAGGCTCAAAGGCGGTGCTTTTTAAAAGAAACGCGCAGAAGCCTGTTATAGAGCTTCCCAAAAAATCTAAAAAACAATGATGAATATCGGTATTTTCGGCGGTACGTTCGACCCCGTGCATAACGGGCATATATACCTTGCCAAAACGGCGGTAGGTGCAGTAAAGCTTGATAAACTTATCGTTATGCCCGACAGACTTCCGCCGCATAAGCAGGCAAGCGGCATGGTAAGCGATAAAGATAGATTTGAAATGTGCAAAATAGCTTTTGAAGGTATGCCGTGCGCCACTGTTTCAGACTGGGAAATGCGCCAAAGAGGCAAAAGCTATTCGGTCTATACCGTGCGGCATTTCAAAGAGCTGTACCCAAAGGACAAGCTGTGGCTCGTTATCGGCAGCGATATGCTTCTGTGCTTTGATAAATGGTACAGATATGAAGAGATACTTAGCATGGCGTCGCTTGTGTGCATTTCGCGGAAAAACGACGATACAACGCAGAAACTTCGCGACTTTGCAAAATATCTTACCGATAAATGCGGCGGCAAGATAGTGGTAATTGACGCGCTGCCTTGCGAGGTATCTTCGACAGAAATACGCGAGAGCATTAAAAAAATGCGTGATACCTCTTGCTATTTTCCGAAAAAAATAGTACAATACATTTATGAACATAAGCTATATAAGTAGGGTGATAATTTGTTATCCGAGCGACAGATAAAACATCTCAGTGCATTTTTAAAGCCGCGCATGAGCAAAAAAAGATATATACATTCCGTTAATGTTGCGTATGAGGCGATAAAGCTTGCGCGCAGATACGGCGTTGACGAGGACAGAGCGTTCGTTGCAGGCTATTTGCACGACTGCGCAAAAGAACTTGATATCGACGAGCAAAGAGAGCTTGCGCAGCAGTGCGATCTTGACGTTGAAAAAGAGGAGCTTGAAACTCCGCCGCTGCTGCACGCAATAGCAGGCGCAGTTACGGTAAAAACGCAGCTGAGTATTGAAGATGAGGGCGTGTTGCAGGCTATAAGATACCATACCACGGCAGCGCCGAATTTGCCGCCCCTTGCGCAGGTGATATACCTTGCAGACCTTATCTCTGCCGACAGGGATTACAAGGACGTAAAGAAAATGCGAAAAGTGGCATATGACAGTCTTGAAGAAGCAATGCTCGAAGCTTTGAGCTACGCTATCAGTGACGACGTTAAAAAAGGCAGCTACATCACAAAGTCAACGTGGGGCGCGTATAACGAATTTATAGGCAAAATGAAAAGTAATAAAAAGAAGAAAGAAAGCGAGTGATATATATGGCAGAACCGACATCACAGCAAATGGTTGAAATTTCGGTAAAGGCTCTTGATTCAAAAAGGGCGGAAGATATAAAGGTAATAGGCATACGCGACCTTACCGTGATAGCCGATTACTTTGTTATAGCAAACGGTACTTCCACCACGCAGACAAAGGCTCTTGCGGACGAAGTGGAGTATAAGCTCAAAGAGAACGGTCTTATGCCGCTGCGTATCGAGGGCTACCAGAGCGCAAACTGGATAGTGCTTGATTACGGCAGTGTTGTAGTGCACGTTTTTTATAAGGAAACAAGGCAGTTTTATAATCTTGAAAGACTGTGGAGCGACGGCGAGCAGATAGACATATCTCACCTGCTCAAAAAAGACTGACAGCAATTTATTGTAAAAGGACTGATATATATGGAAAAATACGATCACGCAAAAGTGGAGAGCAAGTGGCAGAAAATATGGGAGGAAAACGACTGCTTCAAGGCTTCGGAAGATACCTCAAAGCCTAAGTTTTACGGACTTGTAGAGTTTCCGTACCCGTCGGGAGCAGGTATGCACGTAGGTCATATCAAGGCTTATTCGGGTCTTGAAGTTGTATGCCGCAAAAGAAGAATGGAAGGGTATAACGTTCTTTTCCCGATAGGTTTCGATGCATACGGTCTTCCTACCGAAAATACCGCTATAAAAACTGGCGTTCACCCCAGAAAAGTTACAGATACAAATATTGAAAAGTTTACAAATCAGCTTAAAAAAGTAGGCTTTTCGTTTGACTGGTCAAGAGTTGTGGATACCACCGATGAGGGCTATTATAAGTGGACACAGTGGATATTCCTCAAGATGTTCGAGCATGGTCTTGTGTTTAGAGACAAAACTTTGGTAAATTATTGCCCCAGCTGTAAGGTAGTGCTTTCAAACGAAGATTCACAGGGCGGCAAGTGCGATATATGCCATACCGATATAGTCCAGAAAACAAAAGAAGTGTGGTATCTGCGCATAACCGAGTATGCCGACAAGCTGTTGCAGGGTCTTAACGAGGTTAATTATCTGCCGAATATAAGGCTCCAGCAGGAAAACTGGATAGGCAAAAGCACAGGCGCATTCGTAAACTTCAAAATAAAGCAGTGCGACGAAATGCTGCGTATATATACCACGCGCCCCGATACACTCTACGGCGTAACGTTTATGGTAATCGCGCCCGAGCACCCTATTATAGATAAGTATAAAGACATAATAGGCAATATGGACGCATTGCTCGACTACAGAGAACAGTGCGCCAAGAAAAGCGAGTTTGAAAGAACGCAGCTTGTGAAAGATAAAACGGGCGTGAAGATAGACGGCCTTACCGCTGTAAATCCGATAAACGGCAAGGAAATACCCGTGTATATTTCAGACTATGTAATGATGGGTTACGGCACGGGCGCAATAATGGCTGTGCCGGCGCACGATACCCGTGACTATGACTTTGCAAAGAAGTTCGGCATTGACATAATTGAGGTAATAAAGGGCGGCGATATTTCCAAAGAAGCCTATACGGGCGATGGCGAAATGGTCAACTCCGAAATGCTCAACGGCATTACCAAAAAGAAAGATGCGATAGAGAAGATACTCACCGTGCTTGAAGAAAAAGGCTGCGGCGAAAAAGGCGTTCAGTATAAAATGAAAGACTGGGCTTTTAATCGCCAGAGATACTGGGGCGAGCCTATACCTATAGTACATTGTCCCAAGTGCGGAATGGTCGCAGTGCCTTATGAAGAACTGCCGCTGAAACTTCCCCCTGTTGATGATTTCCGACCCGGCACAGACGGCGAAAGCCCACTTGCCAAGATAGACAGCTTTGTAAACTGCACCTGCCCCAAGTGCGGCGGCGCAGCAAAGAGAGAGACAGACACAATGCCTCAGTGGGCAGGCTCTTCGTGGTATTTTCTGCGCTACTGCGACCCAAAAAACGATAAAGCGTTCGCATCGCAGGAGGCTTTGAAATACTGGATGCCCGTTGACTGGTATAACGGCGGCATGGAGCACGTTACCCGCCACCTTATATATTCAAGGTTCTGGCATAAGTTTTTGTATGATATAGGCGAAGTGCCTTGCTCGGAGCCGTATGCCAAGAGAACCGCGCAGGGTCTTATACTGGGCCCCGACGGCGTAAAGATGAGCAAATCGCGCGGCAATGTTATAGATCCCAACGATGTTGTAGACCAGTACGGCGCAGACGTTTTGAGAGTTTATGTACTGTTTATGGGCGACTATGAGCAGGCTGCCCCGTGGAACGAAAACAGCATGAACGGCTGTAAGAGATTCCTTGACAGAGTATGGCAGCTGCAAGATAAGCTTATAGACGGCGACGAGTACCGTCCGCAGCTTGTATCCGCTATGCATAAAACTATCAAGAAAGTTACAGCAGATATTGAGAGCATGGCTTTCAATACAGCAATTGCAGCGATGATGACACTTATAAACACCATTTACGATATAGGCAGCATAAACAGGGCGGAGTACAAAACGTTCATAACGCTGCTGAACCCCTTCGCGCCGCATATTACCGAAGAAATCTATGAAAAATGCGGCTTTGGCGGTATGCTGCACGAGCAGAAGTGGTGTGAGTATGACGAAGCGCTCTGCGTTGACGATACCGTTGAAATAGCTGTTCAGGTAAACGGCAAGATAAAATCTAGAATTACTATTGCCGCCGATGCAGATCAGAGCGAAGTTATTTCTCTTGCAAAGCAGGACGAAAAGACCGCCGCTGCAATAGATGGCAAGAATATCGTCAAGGAAATATACGTTAAGGGCAAGCTTGTAAATATAGTTGTAAAATAGCTTTTTACCGCGTTAAAACTGTTAAGCCCAGATTTGCAAAAATATTTTTCTGTAACGTATTGACAATTTGAGCAAGCTGTAGTATAATAAACTTTGTAGCGTGATAAATTATTTTATGCAAGCTAAAAACGCAGAGGGGAGCGATTTGCTCTGTAACGTATAAACCTCACTATCATAACGGCTTGCGCAAACTATCGCGCAAACCTCTGCGGAAGATAGCAAAGGGAGGGAAAAGACAATGGCAGAGATCAAAGTAGGAAAGAACGAGAGCCTTGACACAGCGCTCAAGCGTTTTAAGAGATCATGCGCCAGGGACGGTGTTATAGCCGAGGTCCGTAAGAGAGAGCATTATGAAAAGCCCTCGGTAAAGCGCAAGAAGAAGTCAGAGGCCGCTCGTAAGCGCAAGTATTGATAACAGCATATAGAAGCGGACAGTTTTTGTCCGCTTTTGTTTTTAAGGAGAGATGAAAATGCAGGCAAAATTCGGACCTGCCGGCAACAGTGAAGCGTTTTCGGCAAAGAATAAGTCAACACTAGCAGCGCCGCAGTACCTTAGCGAAATGGGGCTTGACTGCTACGAGTATGAATGTGGCAGGGGTGTAAAGGTCAGCGATAATATTGCAAAGGGTATGCTCGAAAATTCGCAAAAGTTTGGTATAGCGCTGTCGCTCCATTCGCCGTATTTTATATCGCTTTCGAGCGTTGAGAAAGAAAAGCGCGACAACAGTATAAATTACATATTGCAGTCGTGCGATGCGGCTAAAAGAATGGGCGCTGACAGGGTGGTAATACATTCGGGCTCTTGCGGCAAAATGAGCAGGGAAGAGGCTCTGGAGCTTGCAAAAGATACCCTGCTGAGAGCGCGCAAAGAGGCGATAGCGCAGGGCTTTGAGGATATACATTTCTGCCCAGAAACTATGGGTAAAGTAAACCAACTTGGCAATCTGTATGAGGTGCTGGAGCTTTGCAAGCTTGACGATACCTTTCTGCCGTGTGTAGATTTCGGGCATCTCAATGCGCGTGACCTTGGCGGCATAAAGAGCAAAGAAGACTATGCAAAAATTCTTGACGATATAGAAAATGCCCTCGGCAAAGACAGGGTGAAAATTTTCCACAGCCATTTTTCTAAGATAATGTATACCGTGCCGGGCGGAGAGAAAAAGCACCTTACCTTTGAGCAAAACGAGGGCTACGGTCCCGACTTTGAGCCGCTTATGGAGCTTATAGCCGAGAGAGATCTTTCGCCGCAGTTTATTTGTGAGAGCGCAGGCACGCAGGATATCGACGCGCTCGCGATGAAAAAATATTATCTTTCGGTAAAATAATATAGAGGTGTTATATATGAAAAAAATACTTGTTATCCACGGTCCTAATCTTAATCTTCTCGGTGAGCGAGAGCCCGGCGTTTACGGCTCGGACAGCTTTGAAAGCATAAACGCCGAGATAGCAGAGCATTGCAAAGAGCAGGGCTTTGACTGCGAGATATTCCAGTCCAACCACGAGGGCGCGATAATTGATAAACTTCACGAGTCGCGCAAAACCGAAACGGGCATTGTAGGTATAGTTCTGAACGCAGGCGCATATACTCACTATAGTTATGCTATCAGAGATGCAATAGCCGCAATAAAAATTCCCGTTGTAGAAGTGCATATGAGCGACATTCACAAGCGCGAGGAGTTTCGTCACCTTTCTGTTATACAGCCTGTGTGCGTAAAACAGATATGCGGCTATGGCAAAAACAGCTATCTTATGGGCGTTGACGCCATAAAGGAGTTATCAGGTAATGAATAACATCGAAAAATTGCAGAAACTTATGCAGAAAAGCGATATTGCAGACTGCGCGCTTATAACGAGCGACATAAACAGGCGGTATTTCACGGGCATGAAGTCTTCGGCAGGAACGCTTCTGGTGATGAAAAATGCTGCGTATCTTATCATTGATTTTCGCTATATAGAAAGGGCGAGGGCAACAGTAAAAAGCTGCGAGGTCATTTTGCAAAAAGAGCTTCACGAGCAGATAAACGCCATTTTTATTTCAGAAAACGTCCGTACCTGCGCGGTGGAGAGCGACTGCATTACCTTAGGGCAGTTTGGCAGTCTTAAAAATAAATTGGGCTGCACCCTGCTTGCCGACGGCAAACTCAGCAAGGCAATAAACAGCCTCAGAGCGGTAAAAACGCCCGAAGAGATAAGCAAAATAAAGCAGGCACAGAAAATTGCCGAGGCAGGCTTTGAGCATATTTTAAACTTTATAAAAGTCGGCAGAACCGAAAAAGAAATACAGCTTGAGCTTGACTATTTTATGCTGAAAAACAGCGCGGAGGCTCTGTCTTTTGATACCATAGCCCTTACCGGCAGCAGTACCTCAATGCCTCACGGCGTGCCGGGCGAGCGAAGGGTGCAAAGCGGCGATTTTGTTTTGTTAGACTTCGGCGCGGTTTACGACGGTTATCACAGCGATATGACAAGAACTGTCGCGGTAGGTCAGACGAGCGATAAAATGAAAGATGTCTATGATATAGTGCTTTCGGCGCAGAAAGCCGCCCTTAAAGAAGCAAGAGCCGGTATAAGCGGCGTGCAGCTTGATAAAGCGGCAAGAGATGTCATTGCACAAAACGGCTATAGCGATTATTTCGGTCATTCGTTGGGTCACGGGGTAGGTCTTGAGATACACGAAGCCCCCACCGCCTCTCAGCGCAGCAAAGATATTCTTGAAAGCGGCATGGTAGTCACCGTTGAGCCCGGTATCTATATAGCAGGCGAGTTCGGCGTAAGGATAGAAGACTTCGTGGTAATAGGCGAAAACGGCTGCGATAACCTGACGAAAGCGCCTAAAGAGCTTATCGTGTTGTAAAAAATTTGCCAAGTGGGAGGAAAATATCAAAAAACCCTTGCAAAATAAATGAAAATATTGTATAATAAAAAGAAGTATAGCGAGTGCGCAGTGCGCTCGGAAGATTTTGGAGGTATAATTTATGATAACAGCTGGCGAATTCAGAAACGGCGTGACTTTTGAGGAAGACGGCAACGTAATGCAGATAATCGAATTTCAGCACGTAAAGCCGGGCAAGGGCGCTGCATTTGTAAGAACCAAGGTAAGAAACGTCATAACCGGTTCTGTTGTTGAAAAAACATATAACCCCACAGCCAAATTCCCGACTGCATATGTTGAGAGAAAGGATATGGAGTATTCTTACAGCGACGGCGATCTTTATTACTTTATGGATCCCGAAACATACGAGCAGGTACCCGTAAACAAGACCGAGCTTACAGATTCTTTCAAGTTCGTAAAAGAAAATATGATGTGCAAGATACTTTCCTATAAAGGTCAGGTATTCGG